>DAIDTM010000613.1 GCA_027457205.1 Anaerolineae bacterium
GTTCCAAAGTGCCTGGCGTGCCCGGTCAAAACTTACTGCGACCGCGTAGGGGTCGCGAAAAGTCACTAAAACGAGAGACGCTCACGCAAAATTGCTGCGTGAGCGTCTCTGCTTTTGGTGGAGATGGCGAGAATTGAACTCGCGTCCGAAGAGTTCGCCCCAGAGTTCCTACAGGCTTAGTCAGTCTTTAGGTCTTGCGTTTCCCGTCTCGACCGACAGAGAATGGAAACGCTCAGCCGTGTCAGAGCAACCGCGAGGGCTGCCCCTGTGTCTTTGGCGATCGTTACCGGCGTGGCGACCGCCGCACCCCAACTTGGTTTCGCCCAGCGCGCATCCCTTGGGGGAGAACGCGCGTGGACGTCGCCGCGCTAGGCAGCGAACCTGTTAGCTAATCCAGTTGTGGCTTACGCCGCGACCGGAAGAGCCGCGAGGTTGGTGCGAGTGTTCGCATCTATCGTTTTGCCCGTTTTAGAGCGGTCAGGCGCCGCTGCTTGCAACTCTGAAACAGCCCTCCCCGTCGAAGCCATGCATCCCCAGTTCGATTTCCGATTTTGGATTTATGATTTTCGATTTTCCAAAACCCACGTCGATTATAGCACTCTCGTGGACGAAGGGCAAATTGAAAATCGGCAATCGGCAATCGAAAAACCACTACCGCGCGCGTTCTTTCACCGAACGCTGAATCTCGCGATCGCTTTCGCGCTTGGCAATCGCCTCGCGCTTGTCGTACTGTTTCTTGCCGCGCGCCAAGCCGACTTCGACCTTGGCGCGGTTCTTCTTCAAATACATCCGCAGCGGAATGAGCGTCAAGCCCTTTTCCTGCACGCGCCCGAAGAGGCGCATAATCTCCTTGCGATGTAGCAGCAGCTTGCGGTCGCGGTACGGATCGACATTCTGCCGACTGGCTGGCTCGTACGGCGCGATGTGAACGTTCATCAGCCACAACTCGCCGCTCCGCACCTGCGCGTACGCGTCGCGCAAGTTCACGCTGCCGGCACGCACCGACTTGATCTCGGTCCCGGTCAGAACAACACCGGCTTCGTGCGTCTCCTCGATGTGGTAATCGTGGTACGCCTTGCGATTCGTCGCCAGAACCTTGACATTCTCAGCCATTACTTTTTCTGCAAGAACTGAACGGCGGCGTCGAACTGCGGATCGTTATTCTTGGCAACATCGGCGTCCGTGATCGTCACCGTAATATCCGGACTGACGCCGACATCGTTGATCTCGTGACCCAGCGGACTGAAAAAGTGGGCGATCGTCACGCGCAATTCCGAATTGTCGCTCAGCGTGTTCACGTTTTGCACCGACCCTTTTCCGTACGTCTTGGTGCCGATCAGTGTCGCACGCTTATAGTCCTTCAACGCGCCTGAGACGATTTCCGACGCGCTGGCGGAACCGCCGTCCACCAGCAGCACCATCGGAATATCGGTGGCGAGTCCGCCGCCGCTGGCTTTGAATTCCTGAACGTGTCCGAATTTATCTTTCTCGATGAGCACCGTCTGACCGCTCTTTAGAAATTCGCTCGCGACATCCACAGCGACGTTCAGGTAGCCGCCCGGATCGCGGCGCAAATCGAAAATCAAACCGGTCGGGTGCTGCGCCATCAGACTGGTCAACGCCGCGCGCATTTCATCCGGCGCGGTTGCGCCGAAATCGTTCAGCCGCAGGTAAGCGATGGTCGTATTCGGAATCATCCGCGATTCGACAAATGGTGTGCGGATGGTGTCGCGCACGATGCTCACCTTGAACGGCGCCACGTTCGCGCGCTGGATGGTCAATGTAACCGTGGTGCCTTTGGGTCCACGAATCAACGCCACGGCTTGGTTGACGTCCATATTCTGGATGACCGTGTTATCGACTTGCAGAATCACGTCATTCGGCAAAAGCCCGGCTTGCTCCGCCGGCGATCCCTTGACCGGCGAGACGATGGTCAAGCGACCCTGGTTCATTTCAACCGTCGCACCGATTCCTTCGAACGATCCCTGCAATTCGGTACTGGTGATCGCCGCCACCTTCGCTTCGGTGAAAAGGGTGTGCGGATCGCCTAACGCATCCACCATGCCGCTGATGGCGCCGTAGACCATTTCGTTTTGATCGACCGGCGTTTTGTAAAAGTCCTGCTTCACATAGTTCCATGCTTCCCAGAAAGCCGGAAAGTAAGGTTTCCAGCTTGCCGGCGCGCCGCCGTCCGGCGGCGGGGCAGGGGGGAAAACCGCCCGACTAGCGACGTAGCCGCCGCCGAACGCGCCGGCGACCAGCACGATCGAAACGACTGTCACTATGAACGCGCGCAAGATTCCGCGAATCATTTTATGACCCTTTCTTCAAGTAATCGATCGCGCGGTTGAGTTGTGGATCGATTGACTTGCTAATGTCCTGGTCGGTCAGCGGGACCGCAATGTCCGGCTGCAACCCCTTGCCATCGATCGCGTTATGTTTCGGCGTGTACCACGTCGCAATCGTAATGTGCAGCGCGGAGCCATCGCTCAGCTGGCGAATTTCCTGCACCGTGCCCTTGCCATACGTCGGCTCGCCGATCAACACGCCGCGCTTGTAATCCTGGAGCGCGCCGGCGAGAATCTCTGCCGCGCTCGCGGTGCCGTCGTTGACCAAGACGACGAGTGGCAAATCGAGCGCGCCGTGGCGGCTGCCGGCGTTGTACGGCTTCTCGGTGCCGTCGCGGTACCTTTCGATGACGACCACCGCGTTATTGTTCAAGAATTGCCCGGCAATGTCGAGCACGGGATCCGGGAACAGCCCGCCCGGATTATTTCGCAGATCGAGAACCAAGCCGGTAATATGCTGCGTCTTGAGACTGTCGAGCGCCGCGGCGAATTCGTTCGCCGTTTCGGCGGTTTCCATCGAGACCTGGATGTATCCAAACGTGGTGCCCGGCAGCACCTTGGAATTCACAGTTGGCAACGCGTACGTTTCGCGCGTCAGGTCGGCAGTGATTGGAGTGTTGACGCCGATGCTGTGAATGGTCAGTGTGACCTTGCTGCCGACCGGTCCGCGCAGTAAATTCGCGGCATCCTGAACGGTGATAGGCGTCTGCGTCAGGTCTCGATTGCCGATCTTGAGGATAATGTCGCTGGCGCGTAAGCCGGCTTTGTCTGCCGGCGAATTCGGGACAGGCGAGATAATCGTCAGCAAGCCATCGCGAATGTCGAGGTTGAGTCCGACATCACCCGTGTTGCCCTGCAAATTCGTTTGCTCATTTTTTGCCGGCTGCGGCTCGACGAGGACGGTGTGCGGATCGCCCAGACTGCTCAACATGCCGCGGATCGCGCCGTGGGTCAGCACTTGGGGATTGGGAATGGAACCGTAAAATTGCTCCTGGACGATTCTGAACGCTTCCCAGAACAAACTAAACTTTTGCGGAACGTCGGTCGCTGGCTGGGTCTTGACCTGGTAATAGTTCAATCCAAAGCCAGCGGAAAAAGCGGCGAACAAGACCACCAGAGCCAACAACGCAACAGCCAATCCTCGCAGAACAGAGCGCATATATGCTTCCCCTCGCTAGAAGTCGATCCGGATTTGTGTCATATTGTAGCACAAAACATGGTGTCCGACAACAGATTCGCATTAGAATTTTCTAAAGTTTGGCTGACTGTCAGCTCACTGGTCCGCTTCCTCGTTGCCGCGATAGTGAAATGCGGCGCGATGGGCTTGGCGTATTTTCTTGTTGGAGACCTTGGCGTAGATGCGAGTCGTCGCGGGCGACGAGTGACCTAGCATATCCTGCACCACCGCCAGATCGCCGGTGGCTTCCAGCACTTTGGTCGCGAACGCGTGGCGGAGCGAGTGCGGCGTCATGGCAATTTCGATCTGCGCGTCGCGCGCAAGTTGATTGAACACCAGGCGCACGCTGTCGGTGGTGAGCGGCAAGGTCTTGTCGCTGGCGCGGCGATCGTGCCGCGCGAAGAGCGGCAGTTGGTACAGAGCGCGTCCGCGCGCGCCGTCATTGCGCGCTTTGAGGTACGCCTGAATCGCGCTCCACGCTGCATCGTCAAAATAGACGATGCGCTGCTTATCGCCTTTGCCAGTGACGCGCGCGCTGTGCTGGCGATAATCGAGATCGTCGCGCTTCAAGCCGACCAGTTCGCCGACGCGCATTCCCGCTGCACGCAACGCTTCCAGGATCGCGATATTTCGCAGGCGCGCCAGTTCGAGCCGCGGCTTTTTCGGCTCAGGTTTCACGCGATGCGCGGCATCCAGCAGCGCGGTCACCGCTTCTTCGGGCGGTAACTTGGGAAGCGGGCGACTGAAGCCGCGGCGATATTTAGCATAGGCGTCCCGCATTCGTTCCATATCGGAGGCGGATAGATCGACAATCTTTTCGCGCAGGAGGTAGGAATAGAATTGCGAGATGCAGGTCAGGTACGTCCGCAACGTTGACTTGGCAATCCTAGCGCCTGCGCCGCCACGGTCTTCGCTCAACCATTTGGCGCAATCGAGCGCATGATCGACGGAAAGCGAGGACGCCGCATCGGTAGGGGAGTGGCGCGCGGACAGCATAAACTCTTTCAACCGCGCCAACCCTTGAGAATACGTCTGCACGGTCTGCGCGGATTGACCGACCGAAAGGTCACGCAAGTAATTCTGCATTGCATCTTCGATAGTCAGCATAGATTCTGTCAACCTTCTCAGTGGGGGAGTGGGCGAGCATTCGGTTCAAATCGCTCACACATTACACTTATCTAAATTTACATTAACCGAAGTATAGCATAAGGCAAAATATGCGTCAAATCTCCTTGACGTAATGAATCTTTGGCGATAACATCGGCGGCATGAATGACCGCCGCGTGCACGAACCTTTCATCTTCGCCGCGCTGGCGATTGCACTGACCGCGGGCTTTGGCTACGCCGCGATCATCGTCGCCGCGCTCGCGTTCAATTGGAATCTCGGCGTGTGGTGGATCGCAATGGTCCAGGCGCACGGACACGCGCAGCTCTTCGGCTGGGCTGGACTGTTCATCCTCGGCGTGGGACTGTTCTTCCTGCCGCGCCTGCGCGGGACGACGCTGGCGCGCGCCGAGCTCGCGCCGTGGGCGCTCACACTCATCGTCGTCGGCATCGCGCTGCGTGCGTTGAGCCAGCCGTTGCTCGCGTTCTTGGAGGCATCTATGCCTCAGGGCTCGCTCTACGCGGCTCTGGGACGCTCTGGCTACGCGGTCTCCGGCATCTTGGAGCTAATGGGCGTGCTGCTCATCGTCACGATGCTCGTCACCTCGTTCCGCCGCGCGCGCCCGCTGACGCCCAGCGCGCCGATCATCCCGGTGCGTCCGTACCTCGCGACCGCGCTCGTCAGTCTCATCCTCGCCGCATTGCTCAACGCTGCGCTCACCGTCGCCACTACTCTTCTCGGCGGCGATTTGTTTCCGTCCGCGCTCGACGACGCGTTGACGCATTTGCTGATCTACGGTTTTATTTTGCCGATCGCGTTCGCGTTGTCGATCCGGAATCTGCCTCTCTTCATGCGACTCGCATTTCCACCCAACCGAGAGTTATTCCCAATTCTGGTATCTTATGTCGCCGGCATGCTGCTGCGCCTGACCGCCCAATTAGAACAACCGTTCGGAATAGATTCGCCCATCGCCGTGTGGCTGGGCGGCACCGGCGCAATGCTCGAGGGCGGCGCGATCCTCGTTTTCGTCTGGCAGCTCGACGTTCTACTGCGCCGCAAGACTCCATGGATCGCGAGTCGGACGCCGCCCCCCGCCGACTACATCGAGACCCGCAAACCAACGCGCAAGAATTATCCCGATTACGGCGAGTTCGGTCGCTTCGAGCTGCTCATTATTTCTGCGTACGCGTGGCTCGCATTCGCCGGCGCGATGGCAATCGCCGACGGCATCGGTCGCATCTTGGGTAACCCTGCTCTACTCAACCCCGACATCGAACGGCACGCGATCACCGTCGGTTTTATCACGCTGCTCATTTTCGGAATGGCGACGCGAATGTTGCCGGGATTCAGCGGCAAGTCGCGCATCGCCAGCCCGCGCTTGGTGCTGGCAACTTTCTGGTTCGGCAATCTTGCCGCGCTCTTTCGCGTCGCGCCGCTCTTCGCGCCGAGCATCGCGGGCGCAAACTTGGCGCTGGGTAGTTCTGGCGCGCTGGGCTGGCTCGCCGTCGCGTGTCTCGCCGCCAATCTGTGGCGAACGATGCGCCAAAAGTGATTGTAACCTATTTGCCGGCGGCGCATCGAAAGAGATGTAGCGTCTGAATCCCAATAACGAGGTGGCTCAATGGAAATGGTAGTCGATTTTCCCGGCGGCGCGCGCGTGGACGCGCATTTCCGAGGTCATACGCTGATGACCGATCAACCCCCGCAAGGCGGCGGCGAAGACTCTGCGCCCATGCCCTACGAAGTTTTCCTCGCATCGATTGGAACGTGCGCGGGGATTTACATCCTCGGTTTTTGCCGCCAGCGCGGCATCCCGACCGAGAACATCAAGATCGTCCAGAACTATGACGTGGATATGACAACCGGCTTGCCGCGCACGGTCTATCTCGACATTCAACTGCCGCCCGACTTTCCGGAAAAATACAAACCCGCAGTGATTCGCTCGGCGGAACAATGCAAGGTGAAAAAGACTTTGGAGCATCCGCCAGCGTTTGAGGTCACCACCCGCGTGGCTGTTCCGGCATAGACATTCAACCTCCCGCCAGTTTGAAACCAGCGGGAGGTTCTCATTTACGCGAACTGGGGCATCACTTCATCGGCGAACAGATCCAGCGTCTCCCGGTCGTTCCTGTACGCGCTGAAGATGAATATCTGCGAGCCGATGCCTTGGTACTGGCTAACGA
>DAIDTM010000614.1 GCA_027457205.1 Anaerolineae bacterium
GCCGCACGCGTATAAACCTCCAGCGCCGCCGTGTAGTGCCGAATCGCCTCCTCCAGATTATCCGCCCGTTCGCCTCGAATGCGATTCCAGTAGGCGGTCGCTAGGTTGTTCTGTGTGGTCGCCCATTGTTCGGGGAAGGCAGCGCGGGTTCTGACTTGCAATGCCTGCTCGTAGTGGGCAATGGCTTGTTCGAGATTGTCGGCGCGATCCCCCCGAATCCGATCCGAGTAGGCAGTCGCCAAGTGGTTCTGCGTGGTTGCCCACTGTTCGGGAAACGCCGCACGCGTATAAACCTCCAGCGCCGCCGTGTAGTGCCGAATCGCCTCCTCCAGATTGTCGGCGCGGCTACCCATCGGAGTTTGGTTAAGCGCGTTTCCCAACGCCACTTGTAGCGCCGCCCACAACGGCGGATTTGATTCGCGCGCGACAAGGCGCAACGCTTGCTCGCACAGTTCAATCTTGCGCGGCATCTCGGACAAACGGTTGAGCCGCGCTATTTCTTCGAGCAGTGGGCGCAGTTCCGCCGGAATGTCGCCCGTCCCGCTTTGTTCACCGCCGCGTTCCGCTCGCGCCAAGTCGTCCAACGTCGCGCCGCTGGCTTTGAATTCTTCTATCGTTCGCAAGCGCTCTTCCAAATGCTGCGCCGTCCCCTCGTCGTTCTGGGCGCGCGCGTTGGCAATGATACTGCGTACTTGCTCAATCGTTTCGTCTTGCAACAGAATCGAATGGACGCGGAGCGTGTGCAGCAACTCTTGCGTTGACTTTGCCTCGTACATCGCTTGGATCGCGGCAACGCGCGGGTCATTTGCCAGCGCGGCGCGCTGCTCTTGCTCCGCCAAATCCGGATGCTCGCGCATCGCGCGTTCCAAGTCTTCTGGCGTGCGGACGTTCAGTCCGCGCAGGCGCGCGGCAAGTTCGGGCGGGAAGGCAGGCGCGTCAGCCGCCGGCGCGCCTTGGCGTTTGCCCGCGGACGCGGCGTCAATCCCGTCGCGCCGCGCGTTTTGCAGCCACTCGCGATGCTCCACGAGAATCTTTTCAGCGTTTGCGTCTTGCGCCTGCCGCGCCCCGTCAATCAGTTCTGCCAGCAGCAGGTCGGCGTCGTCGGTGAGGAGTTCGGGATGCGCTTGCAGAATCGTTCTGGATTCACCCCACGAATCCGCCTGGACGAATTCTTGAAGCGCGCGCATCAAGGGCGGCATCTCGCGCGCGAGCTGTTCCGCGAGCGCGGCATCCGGGTCTTCCGCCAGCGCAATCGGCAAGAGTTGCTGCGGCACCACCTGCGTTTGGTTCAAATAATCGGGGAACAGCGCAAGCATATTGTCGCGCACCCGCCCAGCCAGTTGTTCGCTTATTTCGCGCGCCTGCGCTTCGTCCATTCCGGGCGGTACCGCCAGAATCAGTTGCTGGCGCGCGCGGTCGTGGTAGAGCAGCGGCGCGGGCAGCGTGCCGGTGTGCCCATTCGGGCAGGTCACCTGAAAGATGGAACCGTCGCAGCAGCGCGCGGCAAGGTCGGCGCGCTCGCCCGCGTCCACGATGAGCCACACGTCCGCGTGCACGCGTGCGTGACACCGCGGACATTCAAGATCGACGGGCTGGGAAAAAGAGATAGGCATAGAATCTCCAAGTTTTCATCCGCGTTTGTCCGCGTTCATCCGCGTCCAAAATAAATACGCCCCAACTGCTAGCGCAAAACCACCAAACGCCCAAACCACCAAGACTTTCCACTCCCACCACGCGTTCCCGCGCTGGACGATAAAACCGTTGATCGCGACCGGCGCGCGCGTCACCGTGACCGTCACGCGATGCTCGCCGTCGTCGAGGTTGCGCGCGAGCGCGACGCGCCCGCCCGCTTCCGGGTCGGTGCGCCACAGCGCGATCTCACGCGGCGGCTGGTTGTCCACCTGCACGCGCACCGCGCCGCCATACGGATTTTGTTTCATCACGAGGTCGAGGTCGGTGCCGCTGAAAATAAAACTCACCGAATCACCCAACCTCCCAATTTTGTACTCCCCGAAGTACGCTTGAGAATCCGCGCGAGTCTCCCACGCGCCGCGCCAATCCATCGCCCAATCGCCGGTGCTGTGAAAGCCAATGCCGACAAAGCGCGCCTGCGCGATGTAATCCTTCATCGCCGCGTAGACCGGCATCGGCGTAAAATCCGGATTCAGCATCCGAAAATAGTAAAACGGCTGATTCACCTCGTGGTTGTCGGCGCGCTTGAAGAACCAGTACATCATCGCGCCCATCCAGGGCCATTCGTTCTGCGCCCGCGCGTACGCCTGCGTCGCATAGTCCGCCTGCTGCTGCGCGGTCACGCGTCCGTACGGCGCGTCCATCCCCAGCGGCACCGCGTTCCAGCCGATCTCCATCGCCCAGATCGACTTGTCGGCGTCGCCGTTCTTGACCATGATCTGGCGGATCAACTGCGGGCGCGAAAAGTTCGTGCGCTGCGGATCGAGCCGGCGGTCGCCCGGTCCGGTGAACAAGCCATAGTCCTGCACCGCGAGAATATCGAAATAGCCGCGCACGCCGGCGTCGTACATCTGTTGCAAGAAGGTCAGGTCGCTGACGTTCTTGGGACCCTGCTCGGTCGTCTGCGCCAGCCCCGCGCTGAGGATGACGACGTTCGGATCGGCTTGCTTCGCTCTTGTGTAACCGATTTTGAGCAGGCGGACGTAATCCGCCGCGTTGACCGGCTGATTGCCCCATTCCGGGTAAATGTTTGGCTCGTTCCACAGTTGGTAATACTTAATCTTGCCTTTGTACCGATTCACCACGGTCGCGACGAAATCGCCGTAATCGTTGTAATTGTCCGGCGGCGCAAAATCGCCGCGCGCGCGCCCGTCGTGCCGCGTCCACGCCGGTGGATGGTCGAGCCGCGCGATGATCTGGATGTCGTACTCGGGTGCGAGCCGGACGATGAGGTCGTACTTGTCCCACGTGCTGTGGTTGTACTTGACATCCCAGTACTGCCCCTTGCCCGGCTCTTCGATGTCTTCCCACGGAAATTCCTGCCGAATCCAGTGAAAGCCGGCGTCGTGAATCATCTGCAGCGTCTGGCGGACTTTGGTCTCTTCGACTTCTTGTTCCAGAAACGTATTGACGCCGAATGGATTCACGTCGGCGTATTTCATCGGCGCAAAGTTGGCGGTGTCGGGAGAGGGCTGGAAGAGACTGAGCGCGAGATAGCCCAGTCCGCGCAGTTGGTATTGGAAATCTTCTTCGCCGGTCCAATCGGCAAGGAGTTGGTGCGTCGCATCGCGGGTGAGGAAGGCAGCCAGCGCCAGCAGTCCGATGACGCTCAGCGCGACGAGGAGTCGTCGTTTCACAAGCCGCATTTTACCACAAGACGCGGCGCAAGGCGAAACGCGTGGTGACTGTACGTAATTGTAGCGCGAGCTGCCAGCCCGCCGGCGAGCCGCCTGCGCCACAGAGATGCGTGTGGTGATGTAGCGCGGGCTGCCAGCCCGCAGGCGAGCCGCCTGCGCCACAGAGATGTGTACGATCACCATGAAACGTGGTTGACAGCGCACGCCGCGTGGGATAGAATACTATCGATCACGCGGACGGTTGGGCGAAAGACGGAGATGAGCGATTCGATCAATCGCGAGGTGCGGCAAATCTGGGAACGGAACGCCGCGTTCTGGGACGAATACATGGGCGAAGGCGGCGTGTTTCAGCGCGCGCTGATCGGTCCGGCGACGGAACGCTTGCTCGATCTCAAGCCGGGCGAGCGCGTGCTCGACATCGCGTGCGGCAACGGCGCGTTCGCGCGGCGAATGGCGGCGCTCGGCGCGCGCGTCGTCGCGTGCGATTTCGCGCCGACGTTCATCGAGCGCGCCCGCGTCCGCACGACCGAACACGCTGACCGCATCGATTACCGCGTGATCGACGCGACCGACGAAGCCGCACTGCTGTCGCTCGGCAAGCAATCGTTCGACGCCGCGGTTTGCACCGTAGCGATGATGGATATGGCGACGCTCGATCCGTTGATGTCCGCGCTCGCCCAACTGCTGAAACCGGGCGCGCGGTTTGTTTTCTCGATCCTGCATCCGTGTTTCAATTCGGGCGCGGGGATGAAGCGCGTGATCGAGGAAGAAGACCGCGAGGGCGAAATCATCGACGTGTACGCGGTCAAGATTTCAAACTATGCGACGCCGACAACCTACAAGGGTTTGGGCGTCATCGGTCAACCCGCTCCGCAATACTATTTTCATCGTCCTCTGCACGTCCTCTTCAATGCCGGCTTCCGCGCCGGTTTTGTGATCGACGCGCTGGAAGAACCGGTTTTCGATCAGAACGCGAAACCGAATGGCCCATTCAGCTGGGAGAATTACCGCGAGATTCCGCCTGTTCTGATCGCACGTTTGCGCCTGGCGCAATAAGATTGCTCCGCTCAGATAGAAAGTTGAAGGTGAGTAGATGGATTTTATCTGGCCCAGTCTACTCGTACTCCTGATAGCCGTTCCTCTGCTCGTCGCCGCGTACGTGTGGGCGTTGCGGCGGCGTGCGCGCTTTGCGCTGCGCTACTCAAGTTTGGCGCTCGTGCGAGACGCGCTTGACCAACGCGCCAGCTTTCGCCGGCATATCCCACCGTTGTTCTTCCTGCTGGGCATCACCGCGATGCTCGTCGGAATGGCGCGCCCCGTCGCCATCGTCACCGTGCCGGAAGAGCAAGCCACCGTCATCCTCGCCATCGACGTTTCGCGCAGTATGCGCGCGGGCGACATCAAGCCCGACCGGCTGGACGCTGCCAAAGCCGCGGCAGAGGCGTTCGTCTCACAGCAAACGCCGACCACGCGCATCGGCGTCGTTTCGTTTTCGACGACTGCCGACCTGGTGCAAGCGCCGACGACGGACCGCGATGCGGTTATGGCAGCCATCGATCGGC
>DAIDTM010000615.1 GCA_027457205.1 Anaerolineae bacterium
CGGTCTGCGTGTGAAAGCGCATCAACCACGAGCGCGGATTCTGCGCGCCGATCTGTTCGCGCATCCATTTTGCCCAGATGCGCCGCGCCGCGCGGTACTTGGCGATCTCTTCGAAGAAATCGTTGTGCGCGTTGAAGAAGAACGAAAGGCGGGGCGCAAAGTCGTCGACGTTCATGCCGCGCGCGATACCCCAACGTACGTACTCCATTCCATCGACGAGCGTGAACGCGAGTTCCTGCGCGGCGGTCGAGCCGGCTTCGCGGATGTGATAGCCGCTGATCGAAATCGTGTTCCACAGCGGCAGCTCTTGCGTACCGAACTCCATCGTATCGACGACGAGCCGCATCGACGGCTCCGGCGGGAAGATGAATTCCTTCTGCGCGATGTATTCCTTGAGGATGTCGTTCTGGATCGTTCCGCCGAGCTTGGCGCGCGAGATGCCGCGTTTCTCCGCCGCCGCGATGTACATCGCCCAGATGATCGCCGCAGGCGAATTGATCGTCATCGAGGTGGTGACCGCATCGACCGGGATGCCGTCGAACAGAATCTCCATGTCGGCGAGCGACGAGATCGCGACGCCGCATTTGCCGAATTCGCCAACCGCGCGCGCGTCGTCGGTGTCGAGTCCGTAGAGCGTCGGCATATCGAACGCCGTCGAAAGCCCGGTCTCGCCGTGCTCGAGCAAATATTTGAACCGCGCGTTCGTTTCTTCGGCAGTGCCAAAGCCAGCGAACATCCGCATCGTCCAGGGCTTGCCGCGGTACATCGTCGAATGGACGCCGCGCGTGTATGGGTATTCGCCCGGCATTCCGATATCGCGGTTATAGTCCATCTCCGCGATGTCGAGCGGCGTGTAGAGCCGATCAATCGCTTCGCTTGACGCGGTGATGAATTTCTCGCGGCGCTCCGGCGATTTGGCGAGCGTTTGCTGCAATGTAGTTTCTTCCCACTTGTCTTTCGCGTGGTTGATTGCTTCCAAGTCCTTCTTGTCAAACATTATGCCTCCTAAAAACGACGAATGACCGAGGACGGAAGACGGAAGAATTTCTCCGTCATTGGTCTTCCGTCTTCGGTCGTTGATACAACTCAATCAGCACCCCGTGCGCGCTCTTGGGATGGATAAACGCGTAGCGCATCCCTTTGGCATTGACGCGCGGCGTTTCGTCGATCAACTGTGCGCCCTTTTCCGTCAAGCGCGCGAGCGCGGCGTCGATGTCGTCCACTTCAAAGCAAATGTGATGCACGCCCTCGCCGCGCTTCGCCAGAAATTTCGCCAAGCCGCTGTCTGCGTCCTGCGGCTCGACCAATTCTACGTCCGATGCGCCGACCGGCAGGAACGCGACTTGCGTGCGCCCGCCCTCTTCAGATTCGACGCGTTCGAGTTTCATCCCCAGCGCGTCTTGAAAGAACGCGAGCGCGTCGTTGATATTTTGTACCGCAATGCCAATGTGATCTATCCTTGCTATCATGAAATCCTTTCAGCCATAGAGGTCATAGAGAACATAGAGGATCAGAGCTGGAAGCGCTTGACCCCATCCACAAGACGCGGCTTGTTGAAATTGATCAAAAGTCCAACGCGTGTATCAGTCGCTCTCAGGTAGGAGAGAATTGTTGCATAGTGAATATCCTCGAAATCCTTGACGGCTTTGAGTTCGACGACAACTTTTCCGTCGACCAGCAGATCGAGGCGATGCTCGCCCGCCACAATATCCTTGTACGCAATTGGAATCGGCTTTTGGCGTTCATGAGGAATACCTCGCAAATCAAATTCGTGGGCAAGGGCTGTCTCGTAAACTGATTCGAGAAAACCAGGACCAAGAATTCGATGCACCTCAATTGCCGCTTCGATAATCTTCGAGGTCAATTCCTTGTGCGGCGCTTCTACCATCTTTTCTCTATGCTCCCTATGCCCTCTATGGCTATAGACTTTCGTACGCCGCCGCGCGATTCTTCCGCCGCGCCAGCTCGCTCGCGTACTTGACGCCGAGCGTCGCAGCATTCGCGCGTGCCCAGTCGGTCAGCCGCGTCGCGCCCGCCGGCGGCGAGTCCGTGTATAACAAGCCGCTCATCAAGCCATCGATCTCTTCGCGCGTGATAAACACGTCGCCTTGCAGCCGGCTGATCGCCGAACCGACCGCATAGCCGAACCACGGCGGTACGCCGATGATCGGTCGCCGCGCGCCGATGCTCTCGCCGATCACGCGCACGAGTTCGCGGTACGTGAATGTCTCGGGACCGATCGCGTCGACAATGCGATTTTCGCGCGACTTGCCTTGTGTAACCGCGAGCGCGGCAAGGTCGTCCACGTAGATTGGCTGCAACTTGTACGTGCCATCGCCGAAGACGCCAAAGACCGGCAGATGCCGCAGCGTCCACGCGATGTTGTGGATGAGAATATCTTCCTTGCCAAAGATGACCGTCGGGCGCAGAATCGCGTACGAAAGACCGGACTCGATCAACGCACGCTCGAGTTTCGCTTTGCCGCTGAAGTATTCGAGCGGCGAATCTTCCGACGGATTCGTAATGCTGACGTGGACGATGCGCTCGACGCCCGCGCGCTTTGCCGCGTCGAACAGTTTGCGCGTATTCTCGACAGCAGCCGCGTGCTTGAAATCCGTCTTGTAGTTGAAGCGCATCCAGTACGTGTTGTAAAGCACCGTCGCGCCGCGCAGCGATTCGACTAACTTGTCTGGCGCGTCAAAGTTGAACGGATGTGCTTCGACCTGACCGCCAAACGGATTCGCGCGCTGGACCGAGTTCGTCAGCGTGCGAACGCGCTGCCCTTCTTTCAACAGCCGCGCCGCGATATATTTACCAGAGTAGCCGAACGCGCCAGTGACGACGTGCAACTTTTGCGATGGCAGTGTTTTCAACTTTCGGCACCGGATAAAATCCGACGCGTATTGGACGCCAAGCCCGCAGCGTGGGCTTAGCTCGATAGCTGTCGGTTTCAATCGCATGCGCGACTCAAATATTGATGAGAACCACCAAGACTTTTCCTCCGTGGTACTTGCGTACGCTCGTATATTCATCAGGCGATTCGCCTCCTCCCTTCACAAAGACAACAAAGACTCCTTGTGTCAGGTTCAATTCAATTTTGCCTTCAGAATAAATCCCCTCGATGAAATCTATGTTTGCCGATACTTGGTCAATAAGATCGTTCAGAATCGACTGACGGAAGGTCATACCACCATCGCGATGATGCCTTATTTTTGGACCCAAAAGATTCGACAGCTCGGTCGTTCGAATCAGTTTTGTCTCTACAAGAATTCGATAAGCGCCAAATGTCAGGATAAGATCACCTCTTGGTGCAGACAAACGCTTATCGGTGATAACTTCGAAAGGCAATTCGGTTAGAGTTGATGCTGCTTTGGTCTGCCCATAATAATCACGAACAATAGAGATAACTTCCTCTTCTCGGTTAATCGAGATCCTGTTCGCTTCTACATGTTTCTTCAAACCAATCAACGACAATTCGAGTTCTATCGTACTCCCAAGATAAGTGAGCCACCCGAAAACTGTCTGAATCACACGCCGCGCGTCTGGTGACGAGACTCTTTTCCCAGAGTGAACAATTTTGTTTCTTACATCTCTTGCCCATTTGTAATCACTCCAAAACTGGGATTGCCTATCAATCGAACGGCCAATCGCAACTGAAGCCAGTATTGAAAGCCGCGCGTCAAAATCCTTCTGCGTTTTCTCTTCGAGCCATTCGACAAATAGCGGGGTAAATTTGTTATTCAAAGCAGCAAAGATAACGTTATTCGCATAAGTCTCAAGAGCACTCATGGCTTCAAGTACCGATACGCGCGCATTCAAAGGATCACCCGAATTGACCAACGATTCCGCTCGCTCCAATAGCTCCTCAGGATCGTGCAGTTCAGCCTTTGGAATGTCCCGCAACTTGCGCACCACCGTCACCCCCTTTTCGCCATCACTACCTTTTTCCTTTCGCCGGCAACGTCTTGGTGTACTCCATGCCTTTCGTCAACCACGCCCGCAACAGTCGCGGCGATTTCAAAACGTAACGCGGCACCTCAACATAGCCGCGCATCGGACGTCCCGGCATCGGCTCAAAAAGCGGTGTGCCGTACTCTTTGCGAATTGCGGTGCGGTCTTCATCTGAAAGACGCAGGAACATTCTCTCTTGGAATAGCCCTGCGAACATATTCCCATTGACGAACGCGGCAGGATAGCCGAACATCTTGCGCGGCGTCGCCATCGGAAAATCCTTCATCGCGTTCTCGAACGTACGCACCATTTCCTCAGGCGCTTTGGTGAATGCAGGCATCGCGCGCTTTGACGTTTTGCTTTTCGCTGTCGCTTTAACCATTGGAAAACCTCACATCAGACGGCAAGAATATTCGACCTTTTGCCATTGTATCATAGACAAGACCGGCGGACAAGCCGGGCTTGCCCGTCCGGCATGGCTTTGCCCAACTATCGCCGCCAATTTGACTTGCCGGCAAAATCGGGTATAATAGCGGCAGTTTAGAGAAAGGAGCAATGGGTTCGATGAAACACGAACTTCTCTTCGGTATCAAGGGAGTGTCCTTGTCGTAGTGCGCCCATTGCCGGTTATCGCATAACCTTGTGCCGTGAGCGCCCTATGCGCCCACGGTTTTTTGTTTCCGCGCGGATCGCGCGCCTGCATTTGCCGTGGGTTCCAATGAAC
>DAIDTM010000616.1 GCA_027457205.1 Anaerolineae bacterium
AATGGGGATCGCCCGGCAAAACGGCTTGATTATCCACAGCCATTATGCAACCCCCGTCCTCGTCCGCGATGGACGGGGGTTTGCAATTACGAGTCGCGGCAGATTGTATCGAAAAAGAGAGGTCGATATGAGCGATGTAACCACCGAGTCGCTTCACCCGATGCCGGAATACGAGGCGGCAAGCCCAGAAGGTCAAATCAAAGAGAAATTGCGCGAGGTGAAGGACCCTGAGATCGGACTGGACGTAATTCAACTCGGCTTGATTCGCGAGATCAACTTGGGCGCGGACGAGCCGGAAATCAAGATGATGCTAACGACGCCGTTCTGCCCTTACGGCGGCTGGCTGATCCAGCAAGTCAAGGATTCGGCGGAACAGACCGCGGGCAAGAAAATCAAAATCTCTGTGCTTCCTGATCTGTGGGACCCAAATTACATGGAAGATCCCGGCTTGTTGATGGGATGGTAGCAAAATTGCGAATTGGCAATTGACAATTGTCAATTGTCGTTGAGGACATTGATGTCAGCAACCAACCCGATTAAGACAAAAGGATTGAACGTCGCGGCGATCCGCGAGGATTTTCCGATCCTCCAGCAAACGGTCAACGGCAAACCGCTGATTTACCTCGACAGCGCGGCAACGACGCAAAAGCCGGAAGCGGTCATTCAGGCGATGGACGAGTATTACCACAAATACAACGCGATCGTCCACCGCGGCGTCTACGCGCTCGCCGAAGAAGCCACCGCGCGGTATGAAGGCGCGCGCAAAAAGATTCAGAAATTCATCAACGCCAAATCGTACCGTGAGATCGTCTACACGCGCAACACGACCGAGTCGATCAATCTCGTCGCCTACGCCTGGGGGCGCAAGAACATTCACGCCGGCGACGAAATTGTCACCACCCTCCTAGAACACCACTCGAACATCGTTCCGTGGCAGTTGCTCGCCAAAGAAAAAGGCGCCGCGCTGAAATTCATCGACGTAGACGAGAACGGACTTTTGCGCGGCGAGCAAATCGAAACGCTCGTCACTGAAAAGACCAAGCTCGTTGCCGCGACGATGGCGTCCAATGTCACCGGCACGCTCACGCCGATCAAACAGATCATCGAACGCGCCCACGCGGTCGGCGCGGTGTGCGTCGTCGATGCGGCGCAGTCCGTGCCGCATATGCCGGTGGACGTGCAGTCGCTCGATGCGGATTTTCTCGCGTTCAGCGGACACAAGATGCTCGGTCCGTTCGTCGGGATTCTCTACGGCAAGCGCGCGTTGCTGGAAGCGATGGACCCCTTTCTCGGCGGCGGCGATATGATCCGCGAAGTGTTTATGGATCATTCCACCTGGAACGAATTGCCGTGGAAATTTGAAGCCGGCACGCCGGCGATTATGGAAGGCATCGCGATGAGCGCCGCCATCGATTACTTGAACGCGCTGGGGATGGACCATGTGCGCGCGCACGAGCGCGACCTTGCCGCGTACGCGCTCGACAAAATGCGCGATGTGGAGGGCGTCCGCATCGTGGGACCGCTCGACGCCGATCAGCGCGGCGGCGTGATCGCGTTCGCGGTGCCGGAGGTACACCCACACGATGTCGCGCAGATTTTTGATCGCGAAGGAATTTGCGTGCGCGCCGGGCACCACTGCGCGATGCCGCTGCACGAGCATTACGGACTTGCCGCGACAACGCGCGCGTCGTTCTACGTCTACAACGCGCCGGAAGAAATCGACAAGCTGGTAGAAACGCTCGCGAAAGTGCGGCAGATTTTCAGGGGATAGTTGAATGGATGATCTGTATCGCGAACTCATTCTCGACCATTATCAGCATCCGCACCATCATGGCGAAATCCCAGACGCCGACATTTCGTACGAGGATTCCAACCCGCTGTGCGGCGACAAGATTCGCATCGACATCAAACTGAAGAATAATATTGTCGAGGACGTGAAATTCAACGGCAAGGGCTGCGCGGTCAGCCAGGCATCCGCGTCGATGCTGATGGATGAATTGATCGGCAAATCTCTCGACGACATCAAAAAGCTTGACAAGCAATTCATCCTCGATATGCTAGGCATTCCGCTGGGTCCCACGCGCATCAAGTGCGCGTTGCTGCCGCTCAAAGTGATCAAAGCCGGCGTTTACGGAATCCAGACCTGGCCCGATGAGGAAGACGACGCGTAGAATTTATTTTGGAGAGACGCTGTGGCTAACTTTGCGGTCGCCAAGACCAACGACGTGAAACCGGGGCAGATGAAATCTTTTGCCGTCAACGGCAAACGCGTGTTGATTGCGAATTGGGAAGGGACATTCTTCGCGACGCAAGACCTGTGCACGCACGACAACGGTACGCTCGCGGACGGCGAGTTGGTGGATGGAGAGATCGAGTGTCCGCGGCATGGCGGACGCTTCGACCTCAAGACGGGCGCGGTCACCGCGCTGCCGCCGATGTTTCCGATCAAAACATTTCCAGTGAAAACGGAGGGCGACCACATCGTGGTTGCGCTAGAATGATTTGAACCTTGCGAAGGTCCTGGAACCTTCGCAAGGTTTTTCTATTCTTTGGAAAAATCTCCGCTACGTTGTATAATGGCAAGCGATTCGCTCGAGGTATCCCGAGTTCGAACAGGAGTCATTATGAGCATCAGCACACTCGCAAAATCGATTGCCGAATCGCCGACGATCCGGCTCAACGAGGAAGCGCGGTTGCTGCGCGAGCGCGGCGAAGCCGTGATCCACCTCGGCATCGGCGAGCCGAAGAACCGCACGCCGATGACCGCGCTGCTCAGCGCGGCAGCCAAGCTGAACACCGGCGACATCAAGTATACGCCGACTGACGGGCTGCCCTCGCTGAAGAAAGCGATCATCCGCTACACCGAGGAGAACTACGACAAGGTCGTTGCGCCGGAGAACGTGATTGTCTCCGGCGGCGCGAAGCAATCGATTTATAATCTTCTCTACACGATCCTCAACCCGCAAGACGAAGTCATCATCCTCGCGCCGTACTGGGTGAGTTATCCCGAGATGGTCAAAATGGTCTACGGTGTTCCGGTCATCGTCACGCCGGAAGACGGCGGCTTGCATCCGCGGATGGAAGATATTTTGCAAGCCGTCACTTCGTCCACGCGCGCGATCATCGTCAACAGCCCGAACAATCCGTCCGGCGTGGTCTTTTCGGACGCGTTCATCGCGCAGATCGTCGAGTTCTGCGAAAAGAAAAACATCTACCTCATCATGGACGACATTTACCATAAACTCGTCTTTGATGGAAAGCACGCCGCGCCGGCGTACCGCTTTAGCAACAAGGACATCGAATCGACCAAGATCATCGTCGTGAACGGCGTGTCGAAACTGTACGGCATGACCGGCTTTCGCATCGGCTGGGCGGTAGCAAATCGGCAGCTTGTCGAGATAATGACGAACGTGCAAAGCCAGGTCACCACATCGACCTCGCCTTTCTTGCAGGTCGCCGCCGAGGGCGCGCTGACCGGCTTGCAAAGCATCGTGGAAAACCTGCGCTTGTCGATCCAGAACAATCGCGATGTCATTATGCAGGAATTGAAATCATTTACCGGCGTCAAGTGCGTCAAGCCGGACGGCACGTTCTACTGCCTGCCCGATTTTCGCGCGTATACCAACAACTCGGTCGAGTTGTCCAATCTCTTGCTGAAAAAGGCATTCGTCGTCACCGTGCCCGGCAAAGAATTTGGAATGGAGGGACATTTGCGACTCAGTTACGCTGGCTCGATGAAAGACGTGACCGAAGGCATCGCGCGGATCAAGTGGGTGCTCGATCCAAACTCGCCTAACGAGATCTACATCGGCGACAAGAAAATGGTGAGGGACTGGCAATGAATAATCTACTCGACATCAAAACACCGGCGCAAGCGCAGGCGAACGCGCTCAAGAGCGACTACGGGCTCGATAACATCGGGCTGACGAATCTGCGGCAGGTGTACTGGAACTTGCCGATCGAAGCGCTGTACGAGGAAAGCGTTTTCCGCAGTGAGGCAAGAATTACGCAACAGGGACCGGTCGTCGCGAAAACCGGGCAGCACACCGGGCGCTCGGCGAGCGATAAACTGATCGTGCGTGAGGCAACCTCTGAAGACAAGGTCTGGTGGGGACAGTACAATCGTCCCTTCGCGCCGGACAAATTCGACGAGTTGTTCGGTCGGTTGCAGGGATTTCTCCAGGGGCGCGATCTGTTCGTGCAGGACTGCTATGTCGGCGCTGACCCGGACTATCGGATGCCAATTCGCATCGTGACCGAACTCGCGTGGCATTCGATGTTCGCGCGCAATATGTTCATTCCGCCGAAGACGAACGAAGAGTACCGCCGGCACATTCCGGAATTCACCGTCGTTGCCGCGCCGTCGTTCAAGGGCATTCCGCAAATCGACCAGACGGCGACGAACACGTTCATCGCGCTGAATTTCGCGCAGAACCTGTGTCTCATCGGCAACACCGCGTACGCCGGCGAAATCAAGAAATCGATCTTCACAGTGCTGAACTATTTGTTGCCGCTGCAAGGCGTGATGCCGATGCACTGCTCGGCGAATCAAGGCAAGGATGGTGATGTCGCGCTCTTCTTCGGCTTGTCCGGCACCGGCAAGACGACGCTCTCGGCGGATCCTCTGCGCGGTTTAATCGGCGACGACGAGCATGGCTGGAGCGATAACGGCGTGTTCAATTTCGAAGGCGGCTGCTACGCCAAGGTGATCGCACTGTCGTCGTCCGCCGAGCCGCAAATCTTCGCGACGACGCGCCGCTTTGGCACGATTCTCGAAAATGTCGTCTACGATCCGGTCACGCGGCTGATCGACCTTGACGACGAATCGATCACGGAAAACACCCGCGCGTCGTACCCGCTCGAATACATCGACAACGCGCTGTTGGAAAAACGCGGCGGACATCCCAAGAACATCGTTTTGCTGACGTGCGACGCGTCCGGCGTAATGCCGCCGATCGCGCGCCTGACGCCGGAGCAAGCGATGTACCAATTCATCTCCGGCTACACGTCCAAACTTGCCGGTACGGAAGTTGGCTTGGGCAAAGAGCCGGAGATCACCTTCAGCGCGTGCTTCGGTGGACCGTTCATGGTGCACCATCCGTCCGTCTACGCCAACCTCCTGCGGAACAAGATCACGCGCTACGGCGCAACCTGTTGGCTCGTCAACACGGGCTGGGTCGGCGGAGCGTACGGCATCGGCAAGCGCATCAGCATCAAACACACGCGCGCGATGCTGAACGCCGCGCTCTCCGGCAAACTCGACCACGTCGAGTACGCAACCGATCCGGTATTTGGATTCCAAGTGCCCAAGACGTGCCCCGAGGTACCGAGCGACGTTTTGAATCCGGCAAGCGCGTGGGCGATCAAAGAGGTTTACACACAGCGCTATCGCGCGCTGGCGGCGCGGTTTATCGATAATTTCAAAAAGTTCGAGGACTCCCAGTCGCTGCTTTTGGATTTGATTCCACTCCAGGCAAGACCAAAACTGTCCTAGCCCGGACACGCAAGACCCGCCACGTGCGCGTGGCGGGTCTTTGATTTCTATGCTCCGCGTTGCCCTGGCGAAAACGTGGCTGTGGTTAGAACGTTCCCCTGCCGCGATACTCGCCGAACTCTTTCCGCAGCGTATCGCAAATCTCGCCAACCGTCGCGTACGATTCCACGCACACGAGAATCGCCGGCATCAGGTTCGATGCGCCGCGCGCCGCGTCGGTCAACGCGTTCAACGCGTTCTGCACGCGCACGTTGTCGCGCCGATCGCGCAACGCTTTCAGCCGCGCCACTTGATCGTCGCGCACGCGTGGATCGACGTGGAGTAGGGGCGAAGCGTGCTTCGCCCCTACAGATGATGTATGCTCGTTCACACCGACGATGATGCGCTCTTTCGATTCCACCTCGCGCTGGAATTTCCACGACGATTCCTGAATCTCGCGCGTGACATAGCCGCCGTCGATCGCCTTGAGCGCGCCGCCCATCTTCTCGATCTTGTCGATATACTCCATCGCGCGTTTTTCGATTTCGTCGGTCAGATTCTCGATGTAATACGACCCCGCGACCGGATCGATGGTATTCGTCACGCCGGACTCGTGCGCGATGATCTGCTGCGTCCGCAGCGCGACCTGCACCGATTCTTCCGTGGGCAGCGCGAGCGCTTCGTCGTACGAATTGGTGTGCAGCGACTGCGTGCCACCAAGCACCGCCGCGAGCGCCTCAATCGCTGTGCGGACGATGTTGTTCTGCGGCTGCTGCGCGGTGAGCTAGACGCCCGCCGTCTGTGTGTGAAAGCGCAGCATCATCGACTGCGCCTTCTGCGCGCCGAATTTCTCTTTCGCGAGACGCGCCCACAATCGCCGCGAGGCGCGGAATTTGGCAATCTCCTCGAGGAAATCCAGCTGCGCGACGAAAAAGAACGATAACTGCGACGCAAAGTCGTCGAATGCCAGTCCGCGCGCGAGCGTCGCGTTGACGTACTCGATCGCGTTGGCGAATGTGAACGCGACTTCTTGTACGGCGGTCGACCCGGCTTCACGGATGTGATAGCCGCTGATCGAAATCGGATTCCAGTTCGGCAGTTCGCGCGCGCAGTATTCGATGATGTCAGTGGCAAGGCGCATCGACGGCGCGGGCGGAAAGATGTACGTGCCGCGCGCGATGTATTCCTTGAGAATGTCGTTCTGCACCGTGCCGCGCAAGGGCAGACGACCGTCTGCCCCTACAGCAACGCCCTGCTTTTTCGCGACCGCGACGTAGAGCGCGAGCAAAACCGCGGCGGTCGCGTTGATCGTCATCGAGGTCGAAACTTTTGCCAGTGGGATGCCGTCAAACAATCGCTCCATATCGTCGAGCGAGGAGATCGCGACGCCAACCTTGCCGACTTCGCCTTCCGCCATCGCCGCGTCGGAATCGTAGCCGGTCTGCGTCGGTAAATCGAACGCGACGGACAAGCCGGTCTGTCCTTGCGCGAGGAGGTACTTGTAGCGCGCGTTCGATTCGTCCGCGCTGGCGTAGCCGGCGTACTGGCGCATCGTCCAAAAACGTCCGCGATACATCGTGGGCTGGATGCCGCGCGTGAACGGATATTCGCCGGGGAAGCCCAGCCGTTCGTCGTATGGGTCGTCCGCATCGTCCGGTGTGTAAACGCGTTTGGCTTCAATGCCGGAGAGTGTTTCGAATTTGGGCTTACGTTCAATGCGTTTGTTTGAGTCAGTCATTCATTTCATCTCAAGTTAGAGTTTTGTAAACTCATCAACTGTCAAACCAAATTCTCGGATAATCGCTCGGAGCGTACCTTTAGGCAACAATCCGGAATGATTGGGGACCACCACACGGCGACGCGTTCTAGGGTGGTACCAGATTTCATGACTGCCTTTCGCCTGCCGATCAAAAACGAAACCAGCCCGGCGCAATTTCTGAATCACTTCTTTTGCGGTATAGGCAAGACGCGGACTCATGCTGGCAACATGATCGGTACGCTGACTTTGATGTGCTCGGATTTCTTGCGTCGCGCTTGTCTGGTCAATGCCTTTGGCAGCGGATCGCCGTGCTCAATGTACGACTCGATCAGTTTACGCGCCACATCCTGTGCGATTTCCATTGTCTCGGCAATCGTCCGTCCCTCTGCGAGGAATCCTTGCAAGATAGGACTCGTTGCGAGAAATCCACCTTCTTCCAGCGGTTCAATTTCAATCGGTATCAGATACTCCATACACCCCTCTTTCGACCATCCAACCACTTTACCACCTAACCACCCAACCACCTCACCATAGCACTATTTTATCACCACCAGCACATGCCCCTGATCGACCTTGTCGCCGTCATTGACGCGGATTTCCTTGACGACGCCGGCGCGCGGCGCGCGCAATTCGTTCTGCATCTTCATCGCTTCCAAAATCACGACGCCCTGCTTCGCCGCGACCGCGTCGCCGACGTTGACGGTGACGCCGCGCACCAACCCCGGCATCGGCGCTTTGATCGCGAACTCGCCGGTGGACGCGCCGATCTTCGCTTCTGCTTTCGCCAGTTTGCGCGTGCGCTCGTCTTGTACCTCCACGACGTGCAGCTCGCCATCGATCAGCACGCGGTACTCGTCGCCGGACCGCTCGGCGAGAATTTCCCAGGACGCGTTATCCATCAAGAGCGAATACAGCGTCGTCCCGTCGATGTTGCGGAAATCCACCGTGTGCGCGTCACCGTTGATGAGCACCGTGTTGTTCGTGCCAATCTCAATCGTGTACGCCTTGTCGTTGATGAGCGCGGTGTATTTCATCGCATGCTCTCCCACGAACGAAAACGCTTCCACCCGCCGCGCGCGCTGCTCGTCGGCGGCGGAATGCTCAACGCGTGCTGACGGCGATCGTGCGTCAGCAGCGCGGCGGCAATCGCCGCGACCTTTTCATTTTCGTCCGAGCCGCCCTGCTCCATCGCGAATTTGTCATCGAGAAACGTGGTATCGAAAACACCGCCGATAAAATTGGTGCTCTCGAATAATTTTTGATGAAAGGGAATCGAAGTCGCAATGCCCAGAATCTTGTACTCGCTCAGCGCGCGCTTCATCCGCATAATCGCCGTCGCGCGATCCGGTCCCCACACGACCAGCTTGGCGATGAGCGGATCGTAATACAAGCCGACCTCAAATCCCTCATACACGCCGCTTTCCAGCCGCACACCAGGACCCGTCGGCTCATACAAACTGATGATGCGCCCGGTCGACGGCAAAAAGCCGTTGTACGGATCCTCCGCCGTGATGCGGCACTCAATCGCCCAGCCGCGCTGTTCGACATCTTTTTGTTTTAGACTCAGCGAACGCCCAGACGCAATGCGAAGCTGTTCTTTGACGATGTCGATTCCCGTCACCAATTCGGTAACCGGATGCTCGACCTGCAAGCGCGTATTCATCTCCAAGAAATAAAAATGGTCATTCTTGTCGAGTAAGAATTCGATTGTGCCGGCGTTGACATAGTTCGCAGCTTTCGCGGCAGCGACTGCCGCCTTGCCCATTTTCTCGCGCAGCTTGTCGTCCAGCGCGATCGACGGCGACTCTTCGACCAATTTTTGATGCCGCCGCTGGATGGAACATTCGCGCTCGCCGAGGTGAATGACGTTGCCG
>DAIDTM010000617.1 GCA_027457205.1 Anaerolineae bacterium
CAGCCCGGTCTCGCGCCACGCTGCCCACGCCAGCACCTGCGCGTTCTCGCGCAGCCGCTCGCGCAAATGCGCGATGACCTCTTTACGCTTTTCGAGCGGGAGCGCCATCCACATTCCTTGCGCGACGGCAGCGGCAGATACGGCGCGGCTAATGTCCGGGAAAATGCCAGTCGATGGCGCGGTGTCGCCGCGCTGTTTTAGTTCTGCCATCACGTATTGGACGATATTCGTAATATCGCGTTCGCTCAAATCAGCCATAGAACCCCCAGACAGTAAAACAGCGAAGAGTGTCAGTCGCGCAGGTTCACGGAATCGATCACACCGACAATCGACGAACGCACCGGTTGATCTTTCAAGCCCATGATTTGTCGCGTCGATCCGCCCTCCTGGCACACGAGCACGACATCGCCGACGCCGGCTTGCGCCAAGTCTACCGCGACGAACGCATCGTCTGGCTTGTCGCCGGGCAAATGTAGCGGTTGAACGAGCATGATCTTGCGCGCGTGATACGCCGGATGTTTGATCGTCGAGACGACCGTACCGATAACTTTTGCGATAAGCATCTATGTAAACCAGGTCTCGCCGAATGGCAACTCTAAATCTCCGGGATCAATCGTATCCCAATGATCGATCACGCCGACGATCGCCAAGTCCGCCGGCGCGTTGGGCACGACGGCGTACGAGGCGTCGCGCGCGCGAACGAGGAAGACGAAATCGCCGATGCCGGCGTCCACGACTTCAATCGCGACTTGCGGACGACCAATCGGCTCGCGCTTTGGGTTCATCAATTGCGTGATGAGCAACTTGCGCCCGTGCACCGATTCGTCTTTGATGGTGGCGATGACTTCGCCGACGACCTGACCAAGAATCATTTTAGAGATTGGAGGTTGGAGGTTGGAAATTGGACATCGAAGTAAATGCAAATCCAATTTCCAACATCTAATTTCTAATTTCCAGCTGACCCACGACGCGCCGCACGATGCGCTCGATGACCGCCGCGTCCACGCCCGGTCCGAGTTTTGCGATCACATCGGCTTTGACCTGACTCACGAGCTGCTCCGTATTCTCGCGCGGCACGGTTGGCAATTCGCTCGCCGGCGCGGCAGGTGTCGCCGCAACGCGCAGCGCGATGCCAAGTTTCTCTGCGCGTTCGCGCGCGATGTCGGTCACGTAAATTTCGTCCGTCATGGTGATTTCTTTAACGCCGCGCCGCGCGAGGTCGTCGATGTCCCGCTCAGTGTAAATAGTCTTGCTCATTGAAAAATATCCTTGACCAAAAGAAGTCAGAAGGATACGGGATAATCGCTTTTCATCCTTCATCCTTCAGTCTTCATCCTTTGATTTAGACTCCCTCGATTGACTCCAGCGCCTGCACCGCGGCTTTTTTCGCGGCGAGGATTTCCGCCTCGGTGCCGGAGAGCCACATCCTGCCGAACCGTCCGACCGACGAGATGTGAATGATCTTGATCGTCGCGTACTTTTCCGCCTCATTCGCAGCGAGGTTGATGTACGCGGCGGGTTGACACTCCAGAATGAACAACGTCTCGCCGGCGACAAGCATCGCGCCGCGACGAAACCGGTTGAGCAATTGCACCTGGTACGGATCGACGTTGGTGATGACCTGAATCGACGCGATCTCCGGTTTCTTGCGATCTTCGATCTTCAGTCCCAGCCGGTCGAGCACGACTTTGCCAGCTTCCAGAACTTCGGCTTGCAGCAGCGAATGTACTTCAAACATACCAAATTCGCGTTCGACCACCTGCGCGCCCGGCTTGGCTTGCGTCGCTTTGACCGCAATATCGACGAGACGAAACCCCTCGTTGCCCGGCGCGCCCTCGATGTAGAGGTCTGCCATACCTTGCACCGGCAGATCACCTTGCGTGATCGTCCCGACGAACGCGGCGTACTGCGGCTGCATTCGGTCGAGATAGGCGTAACAGCGCAGTTCAAATTTGTCTGCCAAGGTTACCTCGTGTCAAAGATGCCAAACGCGCCAAACATGCCAAATTTGCCAATTGCATGGTTTGGCTCATTTGGCATCTTTGGCTGATTTGGCATGTTTGTCAGTGTCGTTCATCGCAATTCCGAGCGGCGTCACGAAGAGCGGATTGGTTGGAATTTGCGTTTTGACGCCGGTCACTTCCTCGACCACTCCGGCAATGCCTTTGAAATTCGCCGCGCCACCCACCAGGTAGATCGTTTCAACTTCGTAATGCTGAATGTGCCGCGCGACAATCGTACCAACTTTTTCCATCACCGGGCGCACCATCGGATACAATCGATCCTGCTCACGCGCGTTAGTCTTGAGTTTCTCCGCGTCTTCAAACGAAATGTTCAGCGCGCCCGCAATCACGAGCGTGAAATGCGTGCCGCCGGTCGCTTCGTCTGCGGTGTAAATCACGCGACCGTCACGCAGGATCGCGATGCCAGTCGTGCCGCCGCCCACATCGACGATGGCGCCGTCGCGGATTTGCAGCACCCCGTTCGCCGCCGATGGCTCATCGATTTCTGCGCGGCAATCGAAACCCGCCGCGCGCACCACATTCACCGTCGCGCGCACTTCGACGCGCGGCACGCCGGGCGGATAGCCAGTTGCCGCGTGCGTCAGTTCGAATCCCACGCGCGATTCCACTTGGCGTTTCAGTTCGCGCAGCAGATCGATCGCGCCGATGAAATCGACGACCAAGCCGTCGCGCACGACGTTCGCAAAGCGATACGCGCCTGCCAGCGGCTGGAATTTTTCATCGAGCACCAGCAGCACGGTGTACGCGGTGCCGAGATCGACGCCGACGTGAACCTCGCCGCGATGATCGCTGCGGGCAACCTCGCGCATCGCGCGCTCGGTCTGCGCGAGCAGAGAATCCAGCTGTGGATTCAAGTGCTAGGAACGCTCCTGAACATTCTTCCACTTGGACGCGAGGTATGGAATACCGTCTTCCGAATAATGCGAAACGCGGGACCACGGTTGGGAAATCAATTCGCCGCCGACGTACACTTCGAGTTTCCACTGATTGATAAAATCGTGCGCGGCCGGACTGAAACGCGTACCGGCGGGAAACTCAAAGCGCGTGACCTTGCCCTCTTGCCACTGCTCACGCAATTCCGCTTCGGTAATAAACGCCATATCCATACTCCTCATTATTGAGCTAAGCCCCGCTTTCCTTCCGTGGTCTCGACGAGATAACCTGTCCCGCCAAGATCGCCAGCCCAATCACAATGAGAAACAGGGGCCAGCCGCGCTCGAACAGCAGTTGGCCTTCCGGCAGCATCTCGGCAATCCCAGCGAGCACCAGAATACCGCCCGGCACCAGGGGCCACCAGTGCGACGCGCGTTGGACGATCAGCTGGATGACGAAAATCGCGATAAAGCCCAGCCCCAGTCCAAGCGAAACTGTAATGTCCGGGCGCGCCACCGCGCGCTCGAACGCCAAGCCGATACCGATGCCGGTGAGAATGCAACCAGGAATGAGCAAGCCGTAGCTGTGCGTGAGTGCATACGGAATCAAGAACGCCAGTCCCAACAAAACCAAAAACAGACTGGGACCGAACTCGAAATACTGCCCCAGCAACAGTGCAATTCCCAAGGCGATCAGAATCAAACCGGGAATCAAGTGCCTGGAATTTGTTGCCATTGGAAAATTTCCTTGTAGAGACGACCTGTCAGGTCGCCTCTACTGTCCACACGCGATAAACGCGCGGCGAATCCGCTTATTGCCTTGCTCATCGTACGCGATATAGTACGGCTTCTTCTGATCGATCAGCGCGGCTAGGTCAACCCGCTCGCCTTCACGTGCCTCGTACACTCTATCGCGTGCGATCAGCTTCTCGACGTGATCGCGAACGCGTTTGGCATGGGCGCGATCCGATTTGTGGTAATGCGACGACTCGACACGCCCGTCGCGATCAACCTGGACTGCCAGCGAATCAGGCAGATCGACGACGACACCCCGCGCCGCTCCCATCGCCTTGCCTTTCAATTCCATGCTCCGCGTCGAGGTATAGTGGAGCACGTGACCGTTGTCGCGCCGCCGGTGGTCCTCTACCAGCTGGAACGGTCGCCGCGGCGCGCGCACTGCCCTTCGCACATTGGCTGGCACCTCTTCGCCGATTCGCAGACGCGTCGGATCGACCGTCGTCGGCGTACCAATCGACGCGCTGGCAGTCCCCAGCAGCGCGCTCGTCCGAGTATGCGCCGCGCCGCGAGTTGCCCTCAACTGTTTCGCTTCGCTAGCAGAAATGATTTGCCGCCCGACAAAAGCGGCGCGCAGCGCGGCAAAATACTTGCCGCCGAAATTCTGCGCATCGGCGGTAATCATCGACGTCGCAATCGTCTTAAAGGGCGCATCGCCTTTGGGCGCAAGCAGCAACCCTTGAGCCAACAAGTGCCCGGCGTCTGCGCGCGCCTGCGCCAGCGCGGCATCCGGCGTCATCGCCGAATTCGCCTGACGCAGCTGCCCGTAGATTCCGACGAGCGAATCGTAGAACGCGCCAGAAAAGATGCGTGAGAAACTATGCGATTCCGAACTCAGTTGCGATGCGGGCGCACTGCCTGGCAGCGTGTCCGGCGCGCGATATTTGAATGCGTTCACCGCGTCGCGCAGCGCATCCGGCGAGACGACCGCATTGGGGTTGCCTGCATCGTAGATCGCGCGCGCCAACTGTTCCGCCAAGCGCGAGACCGCGTTGCTCTTCGCCAGATCTCCGCCGTTCTCCGCCAGAATCTCTGCGCGCACGGCGGGGTCGCCCAATGTGACGAGCATCGCCGACATATCGCCGAACGCTTCGTGGAACGCGCCCGTCTCACCGAGCAGTGAGTCCCAGTACTCGGGGTGATGCGCGTCGAGCACCGCATGTCCGCATTCGTGCGCGACGACGTCGCTGCTCTCACAGGCGTAGACCACCTGATTCACCTTGGGATCGGTGTTATAAAAAAATTTCAAGCCGGTCCGGTCGTAGTAGGCGTTGAAATCCTGACCTGCACGCGGAACGATCGGCAGCAATGCGAATCCCGGCTCCCAGCCAAAATCTGCGCCGAAGAAATCGCTCCACGCGGCGTAGGTTCGCGTCAGCACAAAGTACAATTCACCGGCTTCAAACTCTGGCGAGCCAGGGCTGAACAGACCGCCCGCGCCCGTCCAGCCCGGAATGGAAAAAGGCGATTTGCCAGCAGGCGGCGCGGTCTGTTCCAAACCCAGTCCTTTGGCGTTCGGGTCGTTGGCGAATACGTTGATGCGATTAGGTGCTTGCGAGCTCATCGAACACCTCCTCACGCCATATAGGCGCGTTTGAAACGCTTGACTCCTTGTACGTCGGTTTCGACGTACCATGGTTTGCGCTTGGCGCGCAGCGCATCGGGATCGATCTTTTCGCCGGGCGCGGCGAGATAGATTTCATCCGCCGCCGCCAACTTGCGGATTTGATCTTTCACCAACTGTAGATGCCGCGGATCGACCGGCGTGACCTGGGATGCGACGAGCGCGCCGCGCGCATCGAACTGCAGCAACACATTCGCGCGTTCGTCCACCGTCACGCCATTCGCCGCGCCGAACTCCGCGCCGTCGAGTGTCATTTGCGTCGCGGAGTACTCCACCGCGCATTCGCCTTGAGCGCCTTGGGTCATGTGGGTAAATTCAAGCGACACGCCTGCTGACAAGCCCACGGCAGTCTTGACGCGCTCGATAAAGCCGGCGTCGCGCGCGGCATCGGGATCGGTGAGGCGCAATTGATCGCTCATTTCACCTGCACCGCCTTTCTACGGAACGCTACAGTGAGCGTTCCCTACTGTCTCACTGTCCACTGTTTATTGTTTACTATTCCCCGCCGCTGCGACCGCCGAAGGAACCCTTGGTTCCCTGCGGCAAGATGGACTCGACATCGCCGTGCGGTCGTGGGATGACGTGAACGCTCACG
>DAIDTM010000618.1 GCA_027457205.1 Anaerolineae bacterium
TACGGCGCGCCGCCGCACGGCGGCATCGCGCCGGTCATCGACCGGCTGGTCGCGCTGTTGTGCGACGAGACGAGCATCCGCGAGGTGATCGCGTTTCCCAAGACCGCCGCGGCGACGGACTTGATGACCGACGCGCCGTCGGAGCTCACGGCGGAGCAGTTGAACGAACTGCATCTCACGATTCGCGAGCGTGACGGAAAACTTTAAGGTCGCGCGCCGGCGCGCGCCAGGGCGCGGGGTGGATCGATTGAGCGCGCGCCGAGTATAGTACCGCATTCCGATTTGACTTTTCGTTTTGAACGTGCTACCATTTGAATCGCAGCCCTACTGTGTTCGTGATGCGTTTCTAGCGTTTGAGCCAACACTTGAAATACGGGAACTGATTTCTGCTGAGAGCGCGTCTGCTCCCACGGGAGCCGGACCACTTGAAGAGTAGGTTCCCACCTGCGAAAGCGGGTTCACAACCTCGTTCGCACACGGCATGGTGGGGATGCGCTTTGTACATCACAAGAACGCGACAGCGGTCTTCCGCTGTCGCGTTTTATTTGCGCGGACGATTGTACGGAAGGGGGCTTGACAGTCGCTAATCGATGTGCTATTCTCCCCGACGTGGGGTCGTTAATGAATCTTAATCTCTCGTCGCGCACACCAGGGGACTAGCGGAGCACGCGCGTCATGCGAAAAGAACGGGTCACCGAAAACATCTACATATTCACCAGCGAGCTGTACGCCCAGGTCACCGCGGGCGCGATCGTGACGAACGAGGGCACGGTTGTGATCGACACGTTGCCGTTCCCGCGCGAGACGCGCGAGATGATCGACTTTCTGCGCGGCGAGTCCAAGCGCGGCATCCGCTACGTCATCGATACGCACCATCACGCCGATCATGTCTATGGCAATTATCTTTTTGAAGAGGCGGACATTATTTCCGGCGAACGCTGCCGTGAGGTGATGCGAAAATCAGGCGAGAAGAATCTGGCGGAAGCCAAAGCGCAGACGCCTGAATTGGCAGAAGTCGTCTTGCGTCTGCCCAACCTCACCTTTCCGGACAAGATGACGCTTCACCTGGGCGACCGCGTGATGCGGCTGATGCCGCTGCTCGGACATTCGCAGGACGGCATCGGCGTCTACGTGGAAGGCGAAAAGATTCTCTTTGCCGGCGATGCGGTGATGCCGTTGCCCTACATTTTCTGGGGCGATCGCGTGACCTTGCAGGACACGCTTCGCACGATCAAGGAAATGAATCTCGAAAACATCGTCCAAGGACACGGCGAGGTGCTGCTGAAAGGCGAGATCAACGAAACGCTCGATGCGTCCATCGCCTATCTCGATTGCATCTTCGAGAAGGTGAAAGCAAAACTCGCCACGCGCACGTCGAAGGAGCGATTGATCAACGAGATCACGCTCGAATCGTGCGGATTTTCGCCGATTGCGCTGGATGGGTTGGTCAAACAGCTGCACCGCAGCAATTTGCTGCGCGTCTACCAGACGCTGACGGCGAAGAATCGATAGAATCGACTCACCTCCCGCAGGTTCAACAACCTGCGGGAGGTTTTTCTTTTTTGACACCGCGCGCCGTGCAGATATAATGAACACGGCGCGGCGGCGATCACCGCGCACTCTGCAACGGAGCAATCGATATGGCGAGCAAGCAAATTCGAGTGATTCAGTTCGGCTTGGGACCGATCGGCGCAGGCGTCGCGCGCGCGGTGGCAGCGCGGCGCAACTTGCAAATCGTAGGCGCGGTCGACATCGATCCGGCAAAAGTGGGAAAGGACGTTGGGCAGTTCATCGGGCTGGAGCGCGCGCTGGGCGTCAAGATTTCAGATGACGCGACGGATACGCTCAAGCGCCGCGCCGATGTCGTGATGCACTGCACCAGTTCATCGCTCGCCACGGTGGAACCGGAATTGGCGGCGATCCTCCGCGCGCGGCACAATATCGTTTCCACCTGCGAAGAATTGTCGATGCCGGAATCCACGCCGGGCGGCGCGAAAATTGCCAAGCGGCTCGACGCGCTCGCGAAAAAATACGGCGTGACGGTTTTAGGCACCGGCATCAACCCCGGTTTTATGATGGACACGCTGCCCCTCGTGTTGACGGGCGTATGCCAGGAAGTGAAAAACATCCGCGTCCATCGCGTCGTCGATGCGTCGAAACGCCGCAAACCGCTGCAAGCGAAAATCGGCACGGGCTTAACGGTGGAAGCGTTCAAGCAAAAAGCCGGCAAATCGATTCGCCACGTCGGGCTGACCCAATCGATTGCGCTGATCGCGCGCGCGCTCGGCTGGCGGCTCGACAAAATCGAAGAGACGATCGAGCCGGTTGTCGCGTCGCAGCCAGTCAAGACGGAATTCTACGACGTCGCGCCCGGTCTTGTTACCGGCGTCGAACAATTCGGCTACGGCATCCGCGACGGGCAGCGCGTGATCGAGTTGCATTTGCGGATGTGCGTCGATGCCGGCGAATCGGTGGATGAAACGTGGATCGACGGCACGCCGTCAATTCACTCGGTTGTCACCGGCGTTCACGGCGATCTCTCCACTGCCGCGGTCGCGACCAATTGCGTGCGTCGCGTGGTGGCTACCGCGCCGGGTCTCGTGACGATGACGGATATTCCAATCGTATCGGCTGGATAATTCACGACGGAGAACGGAAGCGTCCGTCATCGGTCATCCGTCCTCCGTCATTTTTTGAGGCATCATGAAACGCATTGTCATTCTCACTACCGGCGGCACAATCGCAATGTCCAAGTCCGACGCGGCGGGCGGCGCAGTGCCCGCGCTGACGGGTACGGATTTCGTCGACGCGCTGCCGCGCGACCTGGCGGAAATTCGCACTGAACCTTTCTCTAACTTGCCAAGCGCGCAGTTCACGCTCGATCACATCTGGAACTTGTCGCGCCGCGTCGCCGCGCTGGTCACCGACAACGCGGTCGATGGCATTATCGTCCCCCACGGCACGGACACGCTAGAAGAATCGGCGTACCTGTGCGACATCACCATCGACTCGCGCAAACCCATCGTCTTCACCGGCGCGATGCGGACCGCGTCGGAGATCGGCTACGACGGGTTCGCCAATCTCGCCGCGGCGGTGCGGGTCGCGGCAAGCAACGACGCGCGCGGAATCGGAACGGTAGTCGTGTTTAACGACGAGATTCACGCCGCGCGCGATGTGACCAAGACGCACACGACCGCGCTCGATACGTTCCAGTCGCCGGAGTTTGGCGCGCTCGGGCGCGTCGATTATGACGGCGTCGTTATTGCGCGCCAGCCTGCGCGCCGCGAGTTCATCTCCGCGACGCGGCTCGAATCGAACGTCCATCTGCTCAAACTCGTCGTCGGAATGAGCGACGGCTTGCTGGTATACTTGGCGGAGACGGTCGGCGCGCGCGGTATCGTGCTGGAAACGCTCGGCGGCGGGCGCGTGCCTCCAGCCTGGCTACCGACGATTGAACGCGCGATCAAAAACGGCTGCGCCGTCGTCGTTACTTCGCGCGTCGGCGCGGGGCGGACGACGGACCGCTACGGTTACACTGGCGCGCACCGCGACCTGGCGCGCATCGGCTGCTGGTTTGCCGGCGGGCTGAACGGGCAGAAAGCGCGCATCAAGTTGATGGCGGCGCTGGGCGCGGGATCGGGCGCGGAGGTGTGGAACGCGTAGGGCAAGTTGCACCAACAGACCGGTGATCGTTTTGGGCAATTTGGTACTTGACACGCTCCAGTTTCTCGATATAATTCAATCGTAAATTGAAAACTCGAGTGCCGTGACGCACTCTATTTTGGCCGAGAAGCTCTTGGATTCGCGCTTTGCCGCGCTGTCCAAGGGTTTTTTATTTTGGCATGAGGTGGGAGAATTGCATTTTGAACTCATCGTCCCCGGCATTCTGATGGGTCTCGCGTTCGCCGCGCCGCCCGGCGCGGTCACCGCGGAGACATTTCGTCGCGGCGCACACGGCGGGTTCACGCTCGCGCTTGGCGTGCAACTCGGCTCGCTCGTCGGCGATGCGACGTACGCGCTGCTGGCGCTGGCAGGACTTGCCGCGCTCGCGCAGAATCCCGCTCTGCAAATCGCACTCGGCGCGTTCGGCGCGCTGTTTCTGCTGTACCTCGCGTGGTCGTCGTTTCAAACGGCGCGTACGCCGGCGGCGATTGCGGCGCGTGACGATTTTCCAGTCGCGCCGCGCGGCGCGTTCGTAAGCGGGATGGCAATTTCACTGGCAAATCCATGGGCGATTGCGTTTTGGCTTTCGCTTGGTGGCGCGCTCGCGTCGCTGGGCGTCGCCAGCGCGTCGACCGGGCAGATCGCCATGTTCTTCGCCAGCTTTATGCTCGGCGCGGCGGCGTGGTCGTTCGCGCTCGCGCTGTTCGTCGGTCGCTTGCGCGGCTGGATGCGCCCCGCCATCTTCCGCGTCGTCTCGATTGTCTGCGGACTCGCGCTGGGCGCGTTTGGATTGATGGCGGCGAGCCACACAATTTCCCTAGTTCTCGGAACTTGATCTTGAGTTGAATTTCAGGTAGTTTCACGTGGTTTCAAAATGGTTTCCACACCGTGAAACGATTTGAAACAATGTTCAACGATATGAAGCAAGAATCTCTCTGAAGGAGGAAAAAATGTTAGACACTAAAGAAATTCTCCAGCCGCTGCCGACACTGAAACCGGTTGCGCCCGACAAAGCGCCGACGCGGTTCGTCTCGCCGAAAGAAGTGCTGGAGTACGCCAAGGCGCAAAAACTACAAATTGTCGATCTCAAGTTCATCGACCTGCCCGGCACCTGGCAGCACTTTTCGATCCCGATCACCGAATTTGAAGAGAGTCTGTTCACGGAAGGCATCGGTTTCGACGGCTCAAGCATCCGCGGTTTTCAGGCGATCCATGAAAGCGACATGCTGCTCATCCTCGATCCGACGACCGCGACGACCGATCCGGTCTGCAACGTGCCTACGCTCACGGTGACGTGCAACGTGTTCGATCCGATCACGCGCGAGCCATACACGCGCGACCCGCGTCACATCGCGCTCAAAGCCGAACGGTATCTGACCACGACCGGTCTCGCGACGATTTCGTATTGGGGACCCGAAGCCGAGTTCTTCATTTTCGACAACATCCGGTTCGATCAGGATTCGCACAGCGGCTATTATTTCATCGATTCCGACGAAGGCATTTGGAATTCCGGACGCGATCAGGGCACGCCCAACCTGGGACATCGTCCACGATACAAAGAGGGCTATTTCCCGGTGCCGCCGGCGGATGTGCTGCAGGACATTCGCTCCGAAATTATTCTGCGCCTCATCAACGCGAACGTCCCAATCGAAGTGCACCACCACGAGGTCGCGACCGCCGGGCAGTGCGAGATCGATATACACTACAATTCGCTGGTGACGATGGCGGACAGTCTGATGATGTACAAGTACATCATTAAGAACGTCGCGCGCTCGTACGGCAAGACGGCGACGTTCATGCCCAAGCCGCTGTTCCAGGACAATGGTTCGGGGATGCACGTGCATCAGAGTTTGTGGAAAGACGGCATAAACCTGTTTGCCGATCCGAAGGGCTACGCCGGTTTGTCCGAAATGGCGAAATACTATATCGGTGGGCTGCTCGCGCATGCACCCGCGCTCTTGGCAATCTGCGCGCCGACGACGAATTCGTACCGCCGCCTCGTGCCGGGCTACGAAGCGCCCGTCAACCTCGTCTACTCCAAACGCAACCGGAGCGCGGCGGTCCGCATCCCGATGTACTCGACGAATCCGAAAACCAAACGCATCGAGTTCCGTCCGCCCGATCCATCCGCCAATCCGTACCTCGCGTTTGCGGCATTGATGATGGCTGGACTGGACGGCATCGAAAAGAAGATCGATCCGGGTTCGCCAATGGATGTCGATATTTACGAATTGTCGCCGGACGAGGCGAAGCAAGTCAAGCAAGTGCCCGGTTCGCTGGAAGCATCGCTTGCCGCCTTGGAAAACGATCACGACTTTTTGTACAAAGGCGATGTGTTCACGCCGGACGTGATCGAGACGTGGCTGGAGATGAAGCGCAAGAAGGAAGTGGACGCCGTCCGCCTTCGTCCGCATCCGTACGAATTCTACATGTATTACGACGCCTAACCGCCAAGCCCGCTTTCAGCACGAAAGCGGGCTTGTGCGTACGGACATTTGCAAGAAGAGACAGTACCGTGTTCGCCGACTCGACAGCACGATGGCGATGGGCTTGACTAGGTGTCGGTATCCATGCTAAAATTTCCAAAGTAATCCAATTTTCGTGGCTAAGGAGGTGCAACTACAAAATGACAGACCAGGTGAAGAGTAGAATTCTGCGACCCCTCATCGCCGTCTTGGCGTTAGCAGATGGAGTGCTCCACTTCGCCCTGGATTTTATACTGTTCCGCGGCAACTTTTTTGGAAGCCCATTTCCACCCGCACGTCCACCGACAGCAGCGCCGGGGAGAGCAGGTCCCCCTCCCGGTGCGAGACCGCTGGCGCTTCCCCTACCGTTGAACGAATTGTTTCTGCTGAACTTTGTCGGCGAAGTGGTCCTTGTTCTACTGTTCTTGTTCGTCCGCGACCGGCTCGGCGCGAATCGTTGGTGGGTGAATGTCATCATGATCGGCTACGTGGCGGTGACCTTCGTCGCGTGGTGGCTTTTTGGTCGCCCAAATCCGATGGGCTTGGGATATCTTTCCAAGGGCATCGAGATTGTCTTGATCATCGTCCTGAGCGTGGACCTTTGGGGCATTCTGCGACCAGCAAGGATTGCCCAGCGTGCGGCATAGGTACTCAGCGCGTTACGTTTGACAACCGCGCGCAATTCCGCTATACTTGCGCTGTAAACGCTTTGATGGAAACGAGTACGCGCGTGGAGCGCCTGAGCGAGTTCGGGACGGTGTAAGCCGAGCGCGTGAAACGTGCGGAAAATCCTTCCGGAGCGGCGCATCAAAAGCAATGTCAAAATAGCCAAATATGCCAAATGCGCCAAATCTGCCAAAGGATCTTTGGCGCCTTTGGCTGGTTTGGAAGTTTGGCACGTTTGACCTTCGCCAGTAGATTGCGACGGCATCGTCAGCCGTTAGACGAGACGCGGGGATGTTGGTCCTCGATAAGAGCGGATGATTGTAGCGGACGTTCGCCGTAATGTCCGGCGTTCATCAAAAAGGGTGGTACCGCGAGAGTTCAACTCCCGTCCCTTCAAGGGATGGGAGTTTCTATTTCGGATTGCAGATTTATGATTTCAGATTTCAAAAGGACTTGGAGATTTGTAATCTGAAATCTGCAATCCGAAATCGCAAATGAGGTTGAGATGACCGATCTGCTTTGTCAGTCCGATGCGTATCTAAAAGAATTCGACGCGCGCGTGACCGCGGTGAACGGCGATCAGGTTGCGTTCGACCGCACCGCCTTCTATCCGCGCGGCGGCGGTCAGCCCAGCGATCAAGGCATCCTGCGCGTCGGCGGCGAGAGCGAACCGTACCGCGTAGTCGAGGCGAAGAAGCAAGGCGGAGAGGCATGGCACAAACTCGACCGCGCGGCGACGTTCGCGGCCGGCGCGGCAGTGCACGGCGAGATCGACTGGGAGCGTCGCTACAAATTGATGCGGACGCACACTGCGCTGCACATTCTCTGCGGCATGATGTTTCGCGATTACGGCGTCAGCGTCACCGGCGGCGATATGGAGCCGCTGTCCGCGCGGATGGATTTCGAATTGGAGCATATGAGCGCGGACTTTGCCCAAGTGGTCGAAGAAAAAGTGAACGCGGAAATTGCCGCGGCGCGCGACATTCGCGTCAAGGTCTTGCCGCGCGAGGAGGCGTTTCAGATTCCGGACTTGATTCGCACGAAGATCAATCTGCTACCGCCCGACATCAAAGAAGTGCGTACCGTCGAGATCGTCGGTCTGGATTTGCAGGCGGACGGTGGCACGCACGTCGCAAACACGCGCGAGGTGGGGCGCATCAAAGTTGTGGGGCACGAGAGCAAAGGGAAGATAAACAAGCGGCTGAGGATTGCGGTCGAATAATTTTCGATTGAATTGTGTGGATGAGCTCAGACAAATTTGGAGGTTACCGTGGAATCTCTTCTTGGTGGTTTCGTCAATTTGGTACACATTGCTGATCTAAATGTTGATTTGTTTGTCAACACACTTAGCCGCGACTGTTACACAACTGCAAAGTACAGCCCGATTGATCCCGGAATTGCAGAAACTAGTCCTGAAATGTGGATTTGTATAACTACTTGCCTCTATACAGAAAGTCAGTTAGCAATTCTCCCAGATCAAGTCCGGAATCCAGTTGTAGTGGCAATTCGCAGTATTGTGGAAATTGGTAAGGAAACTGATGTATTTCCCTCTTTCCAAGAACCGATTCCCAATTGTGAAAAAGCAGTTGAGCTTCCGATTGAATTGCTATATGGAAAGAGTCCGACAGTAATGTCGCATCCCAGATTTCTGAAAATGAAGAGACAGCAATCAATGCGCGCAGAGGCATTGATCGGGCTAATCCTCAATAACCTTATTCGCTGGCCATTCACTCAGATTTCTTTGGAAGGTAGGCGCGCGTATCTAATGTTGTTGGATATAGCTTTGTCCAAATGGCAATCGAAATGGCCAAGCAGGCTTGGCGGAACATGGAAAAGTTGGAAAATTCAGGAAATTCTCGACTTGGCAAATTCATCTGGATGGAATGCTAATGAAGTTTGGAATGCCTGGTTATCGGTTATCAACCGAAACCCGGTCTAATTCATCAATCACAAATCCGAAATCGTAAATGAGGTTCGTAATGTTCAAGCCAGTATCCAGCAAAACCAATTTCCCCGAACTCGAACGCGACATCCTGCGTTGGTGGAAAGAGACCAACGCGTTCAACAAACTGCGCCGGTTGCGCGCAGGCGCGGCGCAACGATTCTCGTTCATCGACGGTCCCATCACCGCGAACAATCCGATGGGCGTCCACCACGCGTGGGGGCGCACCTACAAGGACTTGTTCCAGCGTTACCAGGCGATGCAGGGACGCGACGAGCGGTGGCAAAATGGCTTCGACTGCCAAGGACTGTGGGTCGAAGTCGAAGTCGAGAAGGAATTAAAGTTCAAATCGAAAAGAGATATTGAAAACTACGGACTGGCAAAGTTCGTCGTCCTGTGCAAACAGCGCGTCCTCAACTACGCGGCGGTGCAGAGTGAGCAATCGATCCGGCTTGGGATGTGGGTGGACTGGAACGATCCCGACACGCTGCGAATGCTGCGCGACAAACTCGGCGAGAATCCGAATCAGCAGCTCACGCTCGATGGTCCGCGTGGCAAGGTGACCGGAACGGTTGAGCAACTCGTCGGGCGGCTGGGCTTGCCGGAACTGGGCGGATCGTACTTTACCTTCAGCGATGAGAACAATTATCAGATTTGGGCGTTCTTGAAAAAATGCGCCGAGCGCGGCTGGGTCTACAAAGGCACCGATGTGATGCCGTGGTGTGCGCGCTGCGGCACCGGTGTCAGCGAACACGAGATCAGCACGGAAGATTATCCCGACATCACGCACACGAGCATCACCGCGCGCTTTCCGCTGCGCGACCGTCCGGGCGAATACCTGCTCGTGTGGACGACGATGCCGTGGACGTTCATCCCGCACATCATGGTCGCGGCAGGTCCCGAACTCACGTACCTCAAAGTGAAGCAAGGCGACGCGATCTATTATCTCGCCGAGAACACAGCGCATATGCTCAAGGGCGCGTATGACGTGATCGGCAAATTGAAGGGCAGCGAAATGGAGGGCTGGACGTACGTCGGTCCGTTCGATGAGATTCCGGCGGAGCGCGAAGTGGGCGGTCACGTCGCGCCCGAGTTGCGAAATCACGTTCCGCGCCCGCCGCTCAGCGCGGTGCAGGCGCATCGCGTCGTGCTATGGAAAGATGTCGCCGAAGCGGAAGGCACCGGCTTGGTACACATGGGAACCGGCGCGGGTCCAGAAGACTTTCGGTTGGGCAAAGAAAACGGACTGCCGATCGTCGCGCCGCTCGACGAGAACGGTTTGTTCATGGACGGCTTTGGCGAATTCACCGGCATGGGCGCGTTCGACGTGAATCCGCGGGTGATCGAATCGCTCGAGCAAAAGGGAATGCTCTATCGGACCGATCCATACACGCACCGCTATCCAACCTGCTGGCGCTGCAAGACGCCGCTCGTCTTCCGGCTGGTCGATGAGTGGTTCATCAAGATGGGCGAAACGTACGACAAGCCGCGCGAACGACTGACCGCTGAAGAAAAATTGCGCAGTCTGCGCTACCAGATCATGGACGTCGTCGATCAAATTCGATGGATTCCCGGCTTTGGCTACGAGCGCGAGATGGACTGGCTGCGGAATATGCACGATTGGATGATCAGCAAGAAACGCTACTGGGGGCTCGCGCTGCCAATCTGGGAATGCACGAACTGCGGCAACTTTGAAGTCATCGGCAGCGACGATGAGCTACGCGCGCGCGCGGTCGAAGGATGGGACAAGCTCGCAGGGCACACGCCGCATCGACCGTACATCGACGAAGTGAAGATCAAGTGCAGCAAGTGCGGCGCGACCACGTCGCGCATCAAAGACGTGGGCAATCCCTGGCTCGACGCGGGCATCGTTGCGTTCTCGACGATGGGTTATCGTACCGATCACGCGTATTGGGAGAAATGGTTCCCGGCGGATTTCATCCTGGAATCCTTCCCCGGACAATTTCGCAACTGGTTCTATTCGCTGCTCGCGATGACGACCGTGATGGAGAACAAGCCGCCGTTCAAAGCGCTGATGGGGTACGGCACGCTCTTCGCCGAAGACGGTCGCCCGATGCACAAATCGGCAGGCAACATGATCGAGTTCAACGAAGCCGCGGAGAATGTCGGCGTGGACGTGATGCGCTGGATGTACTCCAAGCAGCGTTACGAGTCGAACATGCTCTTCGGCTATCACGCCGCGGACGAAACGCGCCGCACGTTCCTGCTGCCGCTGTGGAATGTGTATTCGTTTTTCGTGACGTACGCGAATCTGGATAAATGGAAACCTAACGTAGAGGCGTTTCATGAAACGCCTCTACTCGACCGCTGGATTCTCGCGCGTCTGCAAGAAGTCATTGCCGAAGTGACTACCGCGCTCGACGATTACGACGCGCCGCGCGCATCGCGCGCCGTCGAACCGTTCATCGACGATCTGAGCAACTGGTACCTGCGCCGCTCGCGCCGGCGTTTCTGGAAATCGGAAGATGATGACGACAAGCACGCGGCGTACGCGACCCTGTACGAGGTGCTCGTCACGTTGACGAAACTGCTCGCGCCGTTTATGCCCTTCGTGACCGAATCGATGTACCAGAATCTCGTGCGCGGTGTCGATGCCAACGCGCCGGAGAGCGTGCATCACTGCGCGTTCCCGCAAGCCGACGCGGCGAAGCTCGACGCGCAGCTGCTTGCCGATATGGCGGCGGCGCGGCAGGTCGTCACGCTCGGTCACTCGACGCGTTCCGCAAAGAATATCAAGATTCGCCAGCCGCTCGCGCGCGCGATCGTCGTCGCCGACGCGGAGCCGCGCGCAGGGCTGGACCACCTGCGCGAACTCGTCGCCGACGAGTTGAACGTCAAGTCGGTTGAGTTTGCCGCGCGCGAAGAAGAAC
>DAIDTM010000619.1 GCA_027457205.1 Anaerolineae bacterium
GCGTCGTTGTACTGGACGCGGAAACCTTGGAAGATGCGGACGCTGCCATCGTCCATTCGTACTGGCAGGGTGACGTGCAGCTCGCGCAGGGGCCAGCGGAGCAACTCGTGAATTGCGGGATCGAGCTGGAGAATTTCCGCGGCTTGATCGAGCTGCTGCTGGGTAATGCGAAAGGGATTGTGTTCCGAATCCGAACTGATCCCCACCGCGTGGAAATCGACCGACTCGAGTCGAGCCGCGCCATTTCGACTTGCCATACCTTTCTCCTCGTTGAGATGTTTTTGTCTTCACGGACTAGAAAACGCGCGTGGCATCATGGGCACGCCGACGTTTTCGTGCAATTGTCCATTCACATCCGGCTTAACTATAACGCGATTCGGAAAAATTGTCCAGTCTTTTGTTGCTGTACAGCCCAACCTCCCGCAGGTTGACCAGCCGCAATTTTTCTCGCCTCGCGCGAGGTGTGGTATAATTTGCCCAGGAGTCCACTATGGAATTTGAACCCGTCATCGGTCTCGAAGTCCACGCACAGTTGTTGACCCAGAGCAAAATGTTTTGCGCCTGCTCCGCCGACTACGCCGGCGCGCCGCCGAACACGCACGTCTGCCCGGTCTGCCTGGGCATGCCCGGCAGTCTGCCCGTCATCAACCAGCTCGCGGTCGAGTACACGATTTTGACCGCGCTCGCGTTCCATTGCGAGATTCCGGAGTACGCCAAGTTCGACCGGAAGAATTACCACTATCCTGATCTGATGAAGGGCTATCAAATTTCGCAGTACGATCTGCCGCTCTCACGCAACGGCTACGTGCTCATCGACGACGCGGGCGTGATGAAGCGCATCGGCGTCCGGCGCGTGCATCTGGAGGACGACACCGCGAAACTGTTCCATGCCAACGGCGCGAGTCTGATCGATGTGAACCGCGCCGGCGTGCCGCTGATGGAGATCGTCAGCGAGCCGGACATGCACTCGGTCGAAGAAGCGCGGCTGTACTCGCTGAAACTGCGACAGATTCTGCGCTACCTCGGCGTCAGTTCCGGCGATATGGAAAAAGGCGCGATGCGGTTCGAGGCGAACATCTCGCTGCGCCCCAAAGGAACGACCGAACTCTCGCCGACGCGCGTCGAAATCAAGAACCTCAACTCGCTGCGCGCGATGGTGCGCGGCGCGGAGTACGAAATCGCGCGGCAGACCAAAATTCTCCTCGCCGGCGGCACGGTGGAGCAGGAAACGATTGGCTGGGACGAGGAGCGCGGCGTGACCGTAACGCAGCGCAGCAAAGAAGAGGCGCACGATTACCGGTACTTTCCCGAACCGGATTTGCCGCCGCTTGCCGTCTCGCGCGCGTGGGTGGACGAGATTCGCGCACGGATGGCTGAACTGCCGGACGACCGGCGCCAGCGGCTGATGCGCGAGCACGGCTTGAGCGCGTACGACGCCGGCGTGATTACCGCGGAAAAGGAGATCGCGGATTATTTCGACCGGGCGGTGGCAGCCGGCAAGGCACGTTCGGTCGATGCCAAAGCGATTGCCAATTGGGTCACCGGCGAACTCTTTCGGCTGATGAAGGAAGCCGGCGCGGAGATCGGCGCAGTCC
>DAIDTM010000620.1 GCA_027457205.1 Anaerolineae bacterium
CAAGCCCGCGGTCAACACGAATTTGCCTTTGAGCGAGCGCCAGCCATTTTGTTCCGCCAGCGCGCCGAGCGTCTCGAACGTCCCTTGCAAAATTCCTTGCGTGCCGATGTAAATCCAACTGCCCGCTGTCATCTGCCCAAACATGATCAGCCCGGCTTTTTCCCACCGGTAGAAATTATCCTGCGTCGCCCACGCCGGCACGATGTTGGAATTGGCGAGCAGCACGCGCGGCGCGTCGGGATGCGTTTTGAAAATGCCGACGGGTTTGCCGGACTGGACGAGCAGCGTCTCGTCGTTTTCCAAATCGCGCAGCGATCGCACAATCGCGTCGAACGCGTCCCAGTTGCGCGCGGCTTTGCCGCGTCCGCCGTAGATGATGAGTTCGTCCGGCTTTTCCGCGACCTCGGGATCGAGATTGTTCATCAGCATTCGCAGCGCGGCTTCTTGCAGCCACGACTTGCAACTGATCTGCGCGCCGCGCGGCGCGCGGACGGTTGTGGGAGCAGACATCGTCGGCATCCTCCTTGGGCTTCTGGTTCGATTATAGCCCGGCGCGCGCAGTGTGTCAAAGGTAATTTATCGTTCTTGACGATAAGAATGAGACCGCATAGAATAGGGACGCTCGTTCACGTTGCCGGTCACTGCGCGACTCAAAAAGGAGGTGATGCCTATCGACGACGCAACCTATCGAGTACGCGGAAAGAGAACGCTACAAACACATTGTTGGAGGAGAATTTCGATGATGAAACGCCACATCGCTGCCACCGCTATGATGATGGCAGTGTTGATCAGCGTCTTGGCTGTGGTCTCGGTAAGCGCCGCGCCGCCTCCCGGTCAGACTGCGCACTTGCAGCAACTGACCAGTCTTGGGTCCGCCACGTTCAGCAACACGCCGGCGGGCAGCGCGGCTTTGTCTGCTCACGAGTTTTTTGTTGGAAACGCAGGGGGCGACGCGCGATTTGCGTTGCGCGCTCAACCAACCATCACCCGCTTTGTCAATCGACCGATCCCGCACACCCAACGCCTGTCGCTCGCGCCGACGACAGCGACCTTGGCGGTACCGAAGGTGAAAGGTTGGCAAGTCGATCAAAATTCCGGCGAGAGCTTTTCCGGCTTTAACGGATTGACCCATTACGATCAGCGCACGGCGAATAACGGCAACCAATTCAGTCTAGAACCGCCGGACCAGGCGCTGTGCGTCGGCAATGGGTACGTGGTTGAAAGCGTGAACGACGTTGTGCGGGTGTACGATCAAGCCGGCAATCCGAAAACTGGCGTGCAAGACCTGAACACGTTCTTCGGTCTGCCCGCGCAGATCGTCCGGACCACCCCGCCGGTTTACGGTCCGTTCCTCAGCGACCCCCGCTGTCACTTTGATACTCAGACTAAACGTTGGTTCCTTACAACTCTTGAGATTGATGTCGATCCCGTCACGGGTGGTTTCCTGAACCACGCGCATACGCTGATCGCCGTGAGCAAGAGCAACAACCCAACCGGCGCGTGGTATCTGTACAGTTTGGACAGCACCGACGACGGCACCAACGGCACGCCGAACAATCCCGGCTGCCCTTGCTTTGGCGACCAGCCGCTGTCGGGTTTGGATGCAAACGGCTTTTACATCACGACTAACGAATTCTCGATCGCGGGTTCCGCGTTCAACGGCGCGCAAGTGTATGCGATGTCCAAATGGGCTTTAGCCGCCGGCAAACCTTCCACGGTCGTACACATCGGCAATCTGCCGCTGGCGGAAGGCGTCGCGTACTCGCTGCAGCCCGCCACCTCGCCATCGCCCGAATCTATGGACGATCGCGCCGGTCATGGAACCGAGTACTTTTTGAGCGCGCTCGACTTTAACGCCAATCTCGACAACCGCATCGCGGTCTGGGCGATGACCAACACGCAATCGCTGAAAAAGGCGACGCCGGACGTAACGCTCACCAGCGCTGTCCTCTCCAGCGAAGTGTACGGTCAGCCGCCGAACGCAGACCAGAAAGCCGGTCCCACGCCGCTGCGCGACTGCCTCGCGGTGGACTGCCTGGGACTGGGCGTCAAAGCCTCGAATCCGCTGGAACAACTGAACACCAACGATGATCGGATGAATCAGGTCGTCTTCGCCAACGGAATGTTGTTCGGCGCGGTCAACAGCATCGTCAACGTTAACGGCAAGACAC
>DAIDTM010000621.1 GCA_027457205.1 Anaerolineae bacterium
GTGCTGAAGAATGGATCGAGCGCAAGCGCGCGGCGGTACGCCGCTTCCGCCTCGGCGCGCTTGCCGCGCCGCTGGAGCGCAACGCCTAAATCGTTTTGCGCGCCGCTGTTCGACGGATCCAGCCGCATCGTTTCCTGGTACAACGTAATCGCGCGGTCGAGCTGACCCTGCGCCTGGTACTTGCGCGCCAGCATATAGCGCGCGTCGGAATCCAGCGGATCGGCTTGCGCGCGCTTTTCGAGGTCGCCGATGGAAAGCGTGCTCAAGTCTACCGCCGGCGCGGGCGCGGTATCGATCGAGCCATCCACGGACGCCTGCGGCTGTTCCAGTTCGTTCATCGGCATCGCCCACGGCGCGGCAGCCGGCGGCGCGCTTGTATCGGCGGGCATCGGCGATGCGCTAGGTGGCGGCGCGGCGGACTGATCGGACGCGCTGGTCTGATCGATGGGCTGAAGCGTTTCGTCGGGGTTAAACACATCTGTCCCGCCCGTTGGCTGGGCAGTTGCCGGAGGCATCGGCATTCCAAATCGCCGCGCCGGTTTTTCCGAGTTGTCCAAGAACGGCGCGCCGGTGAGCGCGGCAATCTTTTGCGCGAGGTCAACCATCTCGGACTGCTTACCATCCCAGTTGATCGGAATGCGCTTGCCGCTCTTATCGACCGCCAGCACGCGCCACGCGTCATGCGACGCTCTGCCCGATGACTGACGATAGTACTGCGTCTCCACATTCGCGAGATCAGCAAATGACAAGGTGATCGAACGCAAAGGGAATACCAACAACTTCAACGTGCTGGTCAAAGTACGGCTGCTACGATCCAGTGTTACCGTGGTCATCGTCAGCGACGACCACAGCGCGGGACCACCGGAGAATACAAGTACCACCAACACGAATACGAGATTTACCCAATCCACGCCAGCGGAGGACAGGATCGGCGCCAAGAAAACCACAGCGATAAAAATGATCCACAGCAAGCCGAATACGAGACTGCCAAGTCGCGATGTGAGCGGCGACGACAAGGTGAGCTGTCCGGTTGCCGCATCTTCCTTTACCTGCAGAGCTGCCATTTCACTCTCCTTTGTTCTACCCAAGACATTATATCACGCGTCACTCTGCGCCACAAGAGTTTGACAAATACCGCGCCTTCTCCTATTATGCGGCGAGTATGCAAAACGCGCCGTTGATTTTGGCGTCCACATCGCCGCGCCGCCGCGAACTCATCACGCTCTTCGGACTCGATTTCAAATTCATCTCCGCCGATATCGACGAGTCGCCGCGCGCGGGCGAGCCGCCGGCAGATTTGGTCTCGCGATTGAGCTGCGCTAAAGCCGCGATCGGTATTCGCGATTCTTCCGACGCGATCGTTATCGGCGCGGATACGGTCGTCTCGCTCGACGGCGCGATTCTCGGCAAACCGGCTGATACCGCCGACGCGGCGCGGATGCTGGCGATGCTACGCGGGCGCGCGCACGTCGTTTATTCCGGCATTACCGTCGCGCAAGGCGCGCGGCAGATCACCCAAATCGCGACGACCACCGTCTGGATGCGTGATTATTCCAACGCCGAAATCGCCGCGTATGTGGCGACCGGCGATCCGCTCGACAAAGCCGCCGCGTATGCGATTCAAAACGGCGCGTTCCATCCGGTCGCGCGTATCGACGGCTGCCACGCCAACGTGATGGGCTTGCCGCTGTGCCACCTGTACCGCGCGCTGAAAACATTCGGCGTCGCGGTGAACGAACCCGACCGCGCGTGCCCGGCGCATCTGAAGATCGTCTGCCCGGTCGCGCGCGAAATTCTAGAGTCGTCAGTAGCCAGCAGTCAATCGCCAGATGCTGACGACAAGAATCTGACTACTGACGACTGATTACTGACTACTTCCCATGGACATCCTCTCCTCCCTCAATCCTGCTCAGCGCGACGCTGTCAAAATCGTCGACGGTCCGGTACTCGTCCTTGCCGGAC
>DAIDTM010000622.1 GCA_027457205.1 Anaerolineae bacterium
AATGGCATTTGTTCTTGTGACGATTGCTTTCGCCGCGCCGGCAGTCATAGCGGGCGCGCCGACCGGCGCTGGACCTAACGACCCGTTGAGGGTGACGGGAACCTGGCAAACGCTCGCGCCCAATACCAGCGCGTGGTATTATTTTGATTACGGCGCGGACAAATCGCGGGTGGAGGTCGATCTCGACGCGAATGGTGTGGGAAACATCGGACTCGCCATTTACACGCCCGCGCAAGCCGCCGCGTGGCTGCAAGGTCAGACGACATCGCCGGTGGGCATCGGCACGAAACCCGGCTCCCAAACGGCGGCAGCGATTCACGACCTCGTCTGGCTCGGCGCGTTCAACACATCGGGTCGATATTTCGCGGTCGTGACGAATAACAATGCCGCGCAGGTGTCGTATCGCCTGCTGGTCAGCGGGGCAAGCGTGACGCTCGCGCCCACGCCGACGGCATCGCCGTTTCCAACACCGCTCTTTGCGACGCCGATTCCAACGGGCGCGATTCAGGGGACGCTTATCTTTCAACAGGCGAGCGGCGGCGACATCTACACCGTGAACGGCGATGGCTCGAATCTGACGCGCGTCACGTCCGGGCTCGACCCGGCGTGGTCGCCGGACGGAAAGCAAATTGCTTTTACACGCTGGAGCAATCCGGCGGGCGTCTTTGTGGCGAACGCGGACGGATCGAATGAGCGGCTGCTTTTTGGAGCGACCAAGCCCTTGTCGCCGCAATGGAGTCCAGACCAGACCAAGATCGTATTCACGCGGCAATTCGGCGGCACCACGAATGATCGCCAACTATGCTTTTACACGCTGTGCTTCACTCTGCTGGCGAATCCGCACTGGAAGCTTGCCGTGCTGGACGCGAACACCGGCGCGTTTTCGGAACCGATAAACACCGACCATAGTTTTTCGCCGACGTGGAGCACCGACAATACGACGATCGCTTACGCGGACGCGACGTTTGGAATTATGACGACGGATACGTTGGGCGGTCAAGCCACTACGATCTATAGCCAGAACCCGGCGGTTCAATCGACGATGTACAGCCCGGACGGCAGCAAGATCGCGTTTATGGTGCGCCAGCACGATCACTGGGAAATCGACGTGATGAACGCGGATGGCAGCAACGCCACTTCACTCACGCCGCCAGACCCGCTGGCGTTCAACGTTGTCAACAGTGTCGCGCCTAGCTGGTCGCCGGACAGCAAGCAAATTCTGTTCCTGTCGGACCGGAATGGCAAATGGGAATTCTTCGTCGTCAATGTGGACGGGACGGGTTTGACGCAGGTGTTGAAAAGCGTCACCGATTCGCTTCCCATTCGCTACAACTTTTCGAACGAGCGCGTGATCGATTGGCGCAAGTGATCGAGCTACAGATCGATTGATCGATCGATGCGCGAAATGCAAGCAGCCATCACCAGAAATGGGATGGCTGCTTTGTATTTCTGCGGGTCGCGGAAAAGTGTTACGGCGTTCCCGCGTCTCCGACGATTCCGTTCTTGGCGTCGTCGCGGCAGTCGCACGCCGTGCGCGTTTCCGCGCCGCGTGTCATCGTGCCTTCGTATTGTTGACCGAGCGGCGAAATCGTCCAGCCCGATAGGACCATCGGCGCCATATCCGCGCCGATCCACTCGCCGTTGTAGAGCCGCGCGAAATGCACGTGGCTCGCGTTCGCGTCGCCGCCTTCGCACGACGGATGCCCGATGCGGTCGCCCAGTTTGAGCAGCGTTCCCGGCTCTACGCGTCCCGCGGTCGCGATGTGCATGTACAGTAGCGTCCAGCCGCTGCCCTGGAAATTGCTGTTGCTGAGCGAAACCATCACGCGCCCTTGTTCCGCCCGTAGCACCTGACCCGGCGCGGCGGCGGTCACCCACATACGCGACGGGTAGCAGCTGCCGGAACCGGCGAGATCGCTTGGCGTCAGGTCCACGGCAGCCCACGCGGAGAAATCGCCCCACGCGCTGTGCGGTCCGCCGGTAAAGTACCACAACTCGCCGTACGCCCAAGGCAGGCGCAGTGTTGGCTGCTTCAAGCCCTTGGGCACGAGCGGATCGATGGCGCGCGCGGTCGGATCGCCAAACAACGTGCGGTAGGTCGCGATAAAACCGTTCGCGCCGATTGCGTTCTGCCAATCGCTCCACGTCGAGTTGAGCGCGAGCACATCCTGGATCGCTGTGGTGCCGGGATTGACCGTTGGCGCGAGGCGCGCGCGCGAATGGTCTTTGAACGTGAACGCGCCCAATCGTCCGGAGATCTGTCCGTAATAACCTTCGTTCAAATGGTTGGCTGCCCAGCTCGTTTGCAGAAACAGACCATGGCGCGACGGATCGATCAGCCCCATCGGATACATGATCTGGTCTTGCGTCAGCGTCGTTTGGGTGACCCAGCCGCTCTGGTATTCCAGCAGCGCGAGGAGCACGCGCGGTCCCACGCTGAATCGCTCCGCGACCAATTGGATGATCTGCGGTCCGGTCAGCATTGCGCCATCGACTTTTTCCCGGTAGGACGCAAGATAGCCGTTGTATTGATTCGCGACCGCGGTCACGTCGAAGGAGGTGTACGCCGGACTGTAGACGACTTCACTGTCGGGCAGCAAAAGATCCGCCGGCGCGACGCGCGAAACCTGGACCGGAATGTTCAGCACCTGACCGATCTGGAGCGCGTTCGGATTGGTCAGCCCATTGGCGCGCATCAGGTCGTCGATCGAAATATCGTACTGCATCGAAATGCCGCTGAGCGTGTCGCCATTGCGGACGGTATAGTGATCGATGATGGTGGCGGACGCGGGCGTGGGGTTTGCCGGCGTCGCGTCCGGCGTCGCGACGACGGCGATCTTCGTCGTCGACGCGGCGGGCGTCGCGGTGCTGCCGCGGTTTGCCGGCGCGCCGCACGCGGCGAGCGCGGCGAGTACAAACGAGGCGGCGAAAAGTTGTGCGTGACGGGACATCCAATCTCCCACAAGTGAAATCTGCGTCCAATATTTTACCAGATTGCGCGGAGATGGCAAACCGGCGGCGGTGTTTAGATGAGAAGACGCTAATTCGCGTTTAATGCCTTCATCATCGCCGGATTATAGAATTTTTTATAACGAGGTAGGAAGGAAGGTTGAATCGATGAAACGATTACAAGCGCTCGTCGCTGCCACGCTCATCACCGGCGTCATCGGTCTGTGTATGCTGGCGATTGGTGTGAACGCGGCGCTCAATACCAATACCGTGCCGGTGACTAACGCGCCGGTCGATCCCGCGTCGTCGGTCAGCGCAGCAGCGCCTGCGGCAAATGCCCAGGCGCAGATCGCTCAGCTGCAAAACCTGATCGCGCAGTATCAGAATCGCGAAAAGCAGTACCAGGCGCGCGAGCAACAGTACCAAACGCAGTTGAATCAGGCAAACGCGCAGCTGCAACAGTACCAGTCGCTCCTTCAGCAGATGCAGCAACTGGGCATCATTCGCATCAACAGCGACGGCAGCATCCAACTGCGCGTACGCACTTTTGGCGACGGCGGTTAAAGGACCAGCGAAATGAATCTCTTCAAAAATAGTTTACGGCTCGTCATCGCAACGACGAGCGTGTTCGGATTTTTGGGCGGCTGGGTGGTGCTCGCGCACTCGGGCAAGCCCGCGCCGATACAGTCGGCGCAGCCGGCGATTGCCGCGCCCGCGCCCATCACTCTGCCGACGCTTGCGCCGCTTGGCGATCCATCGACGAATTTGCAGCCGTTGCCTGCGCTGCCGCCGATGAACTTGCAAGCGATGCCGCGCTTTCGCACATCGGGGTCGTGATGGAATACCGCGAGTTTCGCGCGATGAATACGAC
>DAIDTM010000623.1 GCA_027457205.1 Anaerolineae bacterium
CAGCCCGCGTGCGCGGCTGGCGATGCCGCGCGAGCACCAGCCGTAGCCGCCGGTGACGAAGACGCGCCCGGCGAACAAGACGTTCGTCGCGCGAATAATGCCGTCGATGGTCGATTGCCCGGTGCCATAGCGGTTGTCGAAGAAATGCTTGGTCATCGCGTCGTTCACCGCTATCACCGGGTATTTCAGCGCGCCGTCCTTCGCCATCGCCCGCAGACGAATCACGCCGGTCGTCGTTTCTTCCGGGCCGCCAATGACATTCGGCAGCAGATCGGTGCGCTCCTTGTGCAGCGTGGAGAGCAAATCCGCGCCATCGTCCATCGTAATGTTCGGCGCGAAATCCAGCCCAGCGCGCAGATGCCGATAGTACGTCGCATTGTCCTCGCCCTTGATCGCGTAGACCGGCACTTCGAAATGCGCGACCAGCGACGCGGCGACATCGTCCTGCGTGGACAGCGGATTCGACGCGGCGAGCACCACGTCCGCGCCGCCGGCGACGAGCGTCCACATCAAGTTCGCGGTTTCGCTCGTGACGTGCAGGCACGCCGCGACGCGCAAGCCCTTGAGCGGTCGCTCCTTTTCAAAGCGCGCGCGAATCTGCCTTAGGACGGGCATATCGTTCTCTGCCCACTGGATGCGAAAGCGCCCCTTCTCCGCCAGCGCCATATCCTTTACATCGTGCTCACGGTTTGCCATTCGTTGTCTCCTGAAAAAAGTATTCAACCAGGCTGTCACCCTGAGCGTAGCGAAGGGTCTCGCCAATCAATAACGAGATTCTTCGCTTCGCTCAGAATGACAGTCTCTCGCCAAACGTCTCACGGTAGCGTTCGACGAACTCTGCCAATTCGTAGCGGTGGTTCTGCGTGCCGTATTCTTCCAACGCGTACGTCGCGGCGAGACTGCCCAAGCGTCCGGTCGTCTGCCACGGCAATTGCTTCAGGTATCCTTTGATGACGCCGGCGCGGTACGCATCGCCCACGCCGGTAGGGTCTGCCTCGCGGCGCGCCGGCACCGCCGGGATCACAATCGACGCGCCATCGACCTGAATCGTCGATCCCTTGTCGCCGCGGGTAACGATCAGCGCCTGCGTTTGCGCGGCGACCATCGCGTCGGTCCAGCCGGTCTTGTTCTTTAACATCTCGAACTCGTACTCGTTGACAATCGTCATCATCGACCCGCGCACGCCGTCCGCGAGTTCTTCGCCATTTAGCCGAACGATTTGCTGGCTGGGGTCGTAGATGTACGGCAACCGCAGCTTTTTGCACTCGCGCGCGTACTGCACCATCGCTCGCGGATCGTTGGGCGAAATCACCACGAGGTCGATGCGACTGTCCAGCGTGCGCTCCTTAACGGAGAGTTTATGCGCGTGCGCCATCGCGCCGGTGTAGAACATGGCGATCTGATTGTTGTTGCCGTCGGTGCTGACGAAGAACGATGCCGTAAAGTCTTCTGGGATTTCGACGATGGCGCTCGTGTCCACGCCGGCACGTTCCAGCCAGTCGCGGTAATCGGCAAAGTCCTGTCCGACCGTCGCCATGATCTTGGGGCGTTCGCCGAGCAACGCGAGGTTGTACGCGATGTTCGTCGCCACGCCGCCAAGATTTTTCTTCATCGAATCGACGAGAAACGAAACAGAAATATTTTCGATCTTGTCCGGCAGGATGTGATCCTTGAAATAGCCGGGGAATTGCATGATATAGTCGTACGCAATCGAACCCGTGACAAGCACGCTCATTCAAAACCTCAGTGGGTAGTGGTGAGTGGACAGTGGACAGAAAAAAACTGACCACTCACCACTATCCACTCACCACTTGTCAGGGAATCATTATTCTTTTCAAATTCTCAACGAACGGCGGGCGAACGATGCCGCGCTCGGTGCCCAGCGCGGTGATGTACTTGTTCGGCGTCACGTCGAAGGCGGGATTGCCGACGCGCACGCCGTCCGGCGCAATCGGCACGCCTTCGATGTGCGTCACCTCGCGCGCGTCGCGCTCTTCGATCGGGATCGCGTCGCCGTGCGGCAAACTCATATCGATCGTGGACGTCGGCATCACCGCGTAGAACGGAATGTTATTCTCGTGTGCGACGACGGCAGTCTTGTATGTGCCGATTTTGTTCGCCACGTCGCCGTTCGCCGCCACGCGGTCGGAGCCGACAAAGCATTTTTGGATTTTGCCGGCGCGCATGTAATAGCCGGATGCATTGTCCGCAATGAGCGTCATCGGCACGCCGGCTTGCGTCAATTCCCACGCGGTCAGCCGCGCGCCTTGCAAGCGCGGACGCGTTTCGTCGACAAAAACGTGAATCTTTTTCCCCTGCTTATGCGCCTCGATGATTACGCCAAGCGCGGTGCCGACATCGACGGTCGCGAGCGCGCCGGCGTTGCAGTGCGTCAGCACCATGTCGCCATCGTCGATCAGCGCCGCGCCGTGACGCGCCATCGCCTGATTGATCTCCACGTCCTCATCCGCAATGCGCTGCGCTGCGGCGACGACGAGATCGCGCAGTCCGTTCGCGTCGAGGTTTGCGCCGCGCGCCTGCTTCATCACGCGGTCGAGCGCCCAGCCCAGGTTGACCGCCGTGGGACGCGTGGCGCGCAATTCTTTTGCCGCCGCGTCCAAATCGCGCAGCAGTTCGTCGCGCGTCGCCGCGCGGGATTCGCGCGCCGCGAGCGCGAGACCGAACGCCGCCGCCGCGCCAATCGCCGGCGCGCCGCGAATCGTCATATCCTTGATCGCGTGGGCGACCGCGCGGTAATCGTGACATTCGACGATCTCGAACTGGCGCGGCAGTCTGCGCTGATCGATCATTTTGACCACGCCGCGCGCAACGTGCATCTCGATGGTTCGCATCGATTACTCCAGACAACAAAAAATTCTCTCGATGAGAGAGAATTGCAAGACGCGCTCTCATCTTCCAAGCCGCGATGGCTTGCCGGAGTTGGCACCGTATTGGTCAAATAGTCTGATAGTCCCCTAGTCCGGTAGTCAACAGTTTGACTAAACGACTACAAGACCATTCGACTACTGGACTAAACCGGTTGCCGAGGTTTCACAGGGCCGGTCCCTCCACCTCTCTGGATGAGTTCCAGTGGCTATTCAGTTGCGGACAGTTTATAGCACAATCGACTTGATTTGTCAATTTGAAACGCGGTAGAACTATGGCGCGACAATCTGGACGTGCGTCGTCAGCGTCACGAAATTGTTAGCGCTGTCGGCGACCGCGACGCGCGCCAGCGTCGCCGGATCGTACATCCCGACGATCAGCGTGGCATCGCCGCGATAGGTTTTGTCGACAAATTCTAACGAATGTCGATCAGAAATAATTTCTCCATTGACCCAGCCGCGCGTGGGGCGCTGCCCGCCTGCCGGCGCGGAATCGCTTTGCGCGATCAAATGACCGTCCGCCGCCAGCAATTGTGCAAAGACCACATAGTTTCGATCGATCCACGGCGACGCCATAGCGCGCCAATCCAAAGTCACTCCCAGTTGATCGTTCGGCGAAACCTGCGTTCGATCAACCGCGCAGCCAATCAACTCGCCGACGCCGATAAACGTCGCGCGCGCCGGACAAATCGTTGGAGGCAATTGAAAGTTGTGATTCACCGTCGCGATATCGATATCCGCGACGTAGAGCGACTTGCCGCCGTCCACGCCGATTTCGAGCCGCACTGCGCCGCCCGACGCGGCGGGCGGAATGTGGAGGTCCCAGCGATCGAGCACCGATTCGCCCGCCAGCCATTGGTCGGTGGGATACGTATTGTCCACCGGCGCGCCGGACGCCTCCGCGACGATATGACCGCCCTGCGACAATCGCACGCGCACGGTATACGCGGGCAAATGATCGCGCGCTGCGCGCCAGCGCGCCGCGACATGCAAAATATCGCCGGGCATCACCGCCGGCGCGCTCACACCATAACCGTCCAGCGTGATACCATCGCGCAATTCGACGCCGGCGGGAAGCAAGCCGGACTCTTGAATCGTCTGGTACGGATCGGCTTGCAAATCCTCCGGACGATACACCTGCACCTTGCCCAGCGTGACGAGATCGGAATTGGCAGCAGGACCGCTCGCGTTCTTGACGCGCAGTCGCTGCGGATTGCTCGCAGGATAAACGCCCAGAGCGAGAGTGTAGCTACCCGGCGCAGTCCCGAAAGGAACCGCCAATAAATAATAACTCGCCGCTTGGGACTGGGGCTTCCAGCGATCGGTCGATTGCTGCGCGGCATCTTCGATCGTCGAATCTTGCGCCTGAATTTGCCGACCCGTCGAGTCTAGCAGGATCAACGAAACCTTCAGCGGTTCGTGAGTCGGCTGGTTAAGTCGCCATTGCGCGGCAACGGCGATGGCGTCATGGCTGCACACCTTCGTCTCAAACCGGATGCCGGTTAATTGAATCGCGCCAAAATCGAACTGAACCGGATCGAATGGATCGGGCACGCGATTGACCAGCGCCGGCGGCACGACTCGCGGGCGCACGAGCGGCGCGCGCAGCTCGTACAGTCGTACCGGCAGCGGCGCGTTCAGCACCTTGTCGAGGCAACCGTTGGTTTGCAGAAAAGTCGAAAGGATACCTTGGGTATCGCCGGCGGCTTGCGGAACGCTGACCCAGAACACGCGGCGCGTGTTTTGCAGCACGCGGCTGAGGTCGTCCCACAGCGCCACGCCGCGCGCGTCCGGCTGAACGTCGAGCGACGGATACAATCTGGGGATGCTGTTCAGGCGGAGCGACGGGCTATCGCTGATGACCAGATCGCCGGCGTGGACGTGACTGGCAAGATAATTCTGATTGAGTTGGTCGATGTAGATGGACTCGGCTTGGGTAATGCCGAGTTCCGGGAACGCCAATGCGACGATCAAGACGATGACAGCAACCGACCCAATGGCAATCGCCGGAAAATATTTTCCATCCTTCGCTCGATTTGGGATTGGAACGAATTGCAGCGCTGCCGTCAACACTCCCAAGACG
>DAIDTM010000624.1 GCA_027457205.1 Anaerolineae bacterium
CGTGGAGGATCACGCCGCTCAACAATCAGGACAGCCGACGGTTTTTGGAAACCAATATCTGCCTCGACCTCGACGGGAAAGAAGATTGTTTTACCGGCGTCGAAGATTTTGCTCACTGCGCTTTCTTCACGCCGTGCATCACCGGTTATTCTAGTCTGATGCCGGTCGATCACGGCGGATACGTGGCGACTCGATATTTTCCTGCCGGGACTGCGCCGATCATTCGCGATGGAAAGGTAACGGCGACATTTCAAGCGCCGGATACCGGCGCGACCTTGGAGATGGATGTCCAAGTGCGGGTCCGCGACGTGAATTTGTCGCCCTGATTCGACCGCCCTGGAACCTTCGATTCATCATTGAGAGCCGTGGTTGTTTGACCATCGGCTCTATTTGTTGTACAATCGCTCCCGCCATGCAGATTATGTTTCGCGACAAGAAGTACGAGATCAAGGGCGGCATTTCCGCGCGCGACGCGATCAAGAAAATCGGCGTCGATCCCGAAGCGGTGCTGGTCGTCGTCAACGGCAAGCTCGTCACGGATGACGCCGTTTTGAAAGACGGCGACGACGTAAAGCTGGTGGCGGTGGTGTCAGGCGGGCAACTTTGCATCGCAGATTGAAAATTAGAAATGGGGTTTATGCGCTGTCGAAAATGCGGAGGCGCGGCGGTCATCAATATGCGGCAGCACAAGCTCTCGCTGTGCGGAGAACATTACAGCGAGTGGTTCGTCGCGCAGACCGACCGCGCGATCGAAAAATACAAGATGTTCACGCGCGACGAGCGCGTACTGGTTGCGGTGAGCGGCGGCAAAGACTCGCTTTCGCTGTGGGATACGCTGTTGCGGCTGGGCTATCAGGCGGATGGACTGTACATCGGATTGGGCATCAACGATCCCGCGCCGTACTCCGATGCGTCGCTTGAAAAGACGCGCGCGTTTGTAGAGAGTGGCGAGTGGCGAGTGGCGAGTGGCGAAGACCCTGCGTCACCCATCACCCGTTACACGCCACTCCTCCACGTTGTTGACATCGAAGAGACCTACGGCAAATCGATCCCGCAGATCGCGCGCGACAAAACGCGTGGGCACGGCAAGCCGTGCGCGGCGTGCGGCTTGACCAAGCGTTACGTCATGAACCGCCTCGCGCACGACAAGGGTTATGCGGTACTGGCGACCGGGCACAATCTGGATGACGAGGTCGCGGTGCTGATGCAGAACACGCTGCGCTGGCAAACCGGCTATCTCGCGCGGCAAGCGCCGGTGCTGCCCGCGTCGCGCGAAGGACTGACGCGGAAGGTCAAACCGTTCTGCCGATTCTACGAACGCGAGACCGCGACGTACGCGCTCGTGCGCGGCATCGATTACATTTACGACGAGTGCCCGCACGCCGTCGGCAACCTGACCAACTTTTACAAGACGCTGCTGAACCAACTGGAAACTCAATCGCCTGGCGCAAAGCTCAGCTTCTACCTGGAGTTTCTCCGCGCGCGCGGCGAAGGCGCGTTCGAGCCGTTCAACCAGGTCGAGACGCTGCACGAATGCGAAGTGTGCGGTCAGCCAACCACCGCGCCGGGGCGGTGCGCGTTCTGCCGGATGTGGGACGTTGAAAAGCTGGATCGCGCGACCGTTTGATCGTTGGAGGCATCCCAATCTCCGATCTCGACTCTCCAATCTCCAATCTCGAACCCTCATCGCTTGATCTCGAAATTCCGGTTGCCGTTGAAGCGCCCGGCGCGGGGCTGGTCGGCGCGGCGGCAATCATCGGCGCGGGCAACGTCGCCAGCCGCGTGCTGGGTTTGGCGCGCGAGACGGTCATCGCCTATCTGTTTGGCGCGACGGGCTACGTCAGCGTCTTTCGCCTCGCTGCGACGCTCGTGCAAACGCTGTACGATTTTCTCGTCGGCAGTCACGTCAGCGCCGCGCTCGTCCCGGTCTTTTCCGATTTTGCCGCGCGCGGCGATCGCGAAGGACTGTGGCGCGTCGCGAGCGTCGTCATCAGCGTTCTGGTAATCGCGCTCGCCGTTATCGTCCTGATCCTGGAACTCTTTGCGCCGCAAGTCGTTTGGATTCTGGGCAGCGGCTACGACCCCGCGCTGCAAAGCGCCGCGGTCGAAATGGTCCGGCTCGTGCTCCCCGCCGTATTTTTCCTTGGTCTCGCTGGCACGATCACCAGTTTGCTCTACGCGCTCAAGCGATTCACGTACCCCGCCTTTACGACCGCCGCGTACAACGCAGGCATCATCGTCGTCGCGCTGGTGCTTTCGCGATTCTTTGGCATCATCGCGCTGGTCCTCGGCATCATCGTCGGCGCGCTGCTGCAAGTGGGGCTGCAGCTCCCCGGTTTGCGCGATATGCGTTTTCGCCTTGCGCTCGATTTTTCCGATCCCGCGTTGCGCAAGATATTTCAGCTGTATCTGCCGGTGGTTGCCGGTTCGTCCATCAGTCTAATCAGCGTCGCCATCGATCGCAATCTCGCGTCGCACACCGGCGCGCAGTCGCTGGCATGGATGACCGATGCGACGGTGCTGATTCAATTCCCGCTCGGACTCGTCGCCACGGCGATTTCGTTTGCGATTCTGCCGACGCTCAGCCGCCAATTTGCCATCAGCAGTCGCCAGTCTTCAGTCGTCAGTAGTCAGACAGATTCCAATCTCCAATCACCAACCTCCAATTTCCAAAACACTCTCGCGTTCGGCATCAAACTTGTCTTGTTGCTCATTATTCCCGCGGCGACGGGGTTGTTCGTCCTCGCGCACCCGATTGTCGCGCTGCTGTTCGAGCACGGCGCGTTCACGCCCACGGATACGCTCTGGACCTCCGCCGCACTGCGGTTCTATTTGATCGGCTTGCCGTTCGCGGCGATCGATCAGCCGCTGGTCTTTGCGTTCTACGCGCGCAAGAACACGCTCGCGCCGAACCTCGTCGCGTTTGCCGGCGTCGCGATCTATCTGATCGTCGCGCTCGCGTCGATTCAATCGCTGGGAATGATCGGGCTGGTGCTTGCTAATTCAGCGCAGCTCACCGGGCACGCGCTGATCATGCTCTGGCTGACGCAGACGCGGCTGGGTGGGTTGGGTCGGCAAGGCGTGCTCGCGCTGGTCGTCAAAGTGTTGGTGGGATCTGCCGCGATGGGCGCGACGGCATTTCTCGCGCTGGGCGCGCTAGGGAATGCGTCGCATCTGTGGCAGGTCATCGGACCGACTGCCGCTGCGGGCGTGGTCTACATCGTGTTGCTCTGGTTGCTGCGCGTGCGCGAGGCGGAGCGCGTGTGGCAAATGGTTCTTGCGCGTGTGCGGCGTTGAGTGTATAATCAAGTTACACAAGGGGTGATGACTATGGCAACTTCACTCGAACAAGTCCTCGAACGCACTTTGGCGGCTTTGCCGGTGACGCGTGACGACCTGCTTGTGCGCGGGATTGCCGGCGAAGTCACCGAGCGAATCGTTGAACTGAAGAAAACAACGACGCGTTTGCAGGAAAAATATGGTTCGCGGGATGCGTTGCAAGAACGGGTTAAGCGAGAGGGCGTGCCGCCGAACGACCACACACTCTACACCGACCTGATGGAATGGAATTCGATTGAGAGCGAGACGCGCGAACTGCTCGCGATTCTCGGAGCGATCTAGTGGCATGGCATCGCAGCATCATCGACAAACTGCAATCGGCGCGGCTTTTCGCCAAGGTTGAATTAGTGGGCGACAAAGTTCGCGCAACTATCGACGGCAACCGCTTCCTCGACCTTCACTTCGACCCAACAACACACGGATATTCCTACGATTATTTAAGAACGTACTTGTCCTGACAATGAGGTTAGGAGGAACCATGCGTACCGATTACTCTGACGTCAGTTTTTGGCTCGCGACGTACGGTCCTTACCAACCGAATAGTCCGCTGCAGGGCGATGCACGCGCGGATGTCGCGATCATCGGCGGCGGCTTTACCGGGATGGCGACCGCGTACTATTTGAAGAAAGCCGAACCGAGTATGAAGGTGGTGGTGCTCGAAAGCGAAGTGGTCGGCTTTGGCGCGAGCGGACGCAATGGCTCGTTCGCGATGACGGTGATCGGGCTGGGCATCGACATTCTGGCGATGCTCAAGGGCAAGTCCGCCGCGCGCGAAGGGCATCGCTACATGGAACGCGCCGTCGATAGCATCGGCGAGCTGGTCGAGGAGAACAACCTTGATTGTGATTACACGCGCCCCGGCTTTTTGCGGATGGCGACGACGGACGGCTACGTCAAGAAAATCAAAAAGCAAATCGAGCTGGTGAACGAACTCGGCATCACCGGCATCGAGTGGCTGGAGCGCGATGCGGCGCGCGCGCAGGTCAATTCCGATTTGTATCTCGGCGCGTGGTGGGAGCCGCGGATGGCGCTTGTCAATCCCGCGAAGCTCGTCCGCGAGATGAAACGCGTCGCGCAGAATCTCGGCGTCGAGATTTACGAGCATACGCCGGTGACGACCATCGAGCGCGGCGCGGAGCTCAAACTCACGACGCCGGGCGGCGTCGTCGCCGCGAAGAAAATCGTGTTCGCGACGAATGCCTACTCGCACCTCATTCCGGAGATTCGCCGCAAGCAGGTGCCGGCGTGGACGTACATGATCGCGACCGAGCCGCTGACCGACAAACAGTTCGACGCGATTGGCTGGCAGCATCGCCAGGGCGTCGAGGACGCCCGCAACCTGGTTCACTACTATCGCATCTCGCCGGACAATCGCTTGCTGATGGGCGGCGGTCCAGTCGGCTTGTCGTTCGGCGGCGATATGAACCGCGACGCCAGCGCGAGCGCGTGGCAGCACATCGAAGAGCACATCGGCTACATTTTCCCCGCGCTCAAAGGCATCCAGATCACGCATCGCTGGGGTGGACCGTTCTCCGTGACCGTCGATCTGACGCCTGCGCTCGGCTATCTCGGTGACAAGCGCGCGGTGTATTCGGTTGGTTGCAT
>DAIDTM010000625.1 GCA_027457205.1 Anaerolineae bacterium
GATAGGATTCGGCGATGGCTTGGTGTGTTTGCGCCGTGCGTTCGTCTTTGCCCCAGGTCACGAAATGCACCTGTGTGTCGAAGAGATATTCCAGCCCGCGCGGGTCTTCGAGTTTCTTCAACACCTCGCGCAGATGGCGCGCCGGTTGCGGATGCCCAAAACCGGGCACGCGCGCCGCGAGCAGACTGCCGCGAATCTCTGTGGCGGTTGTGTCACGCGGCAGAGGCGTGATGCTCACGGTCAGCATTCCCTCCGCCGCGTGCAGCGCGCGCATGAGCGCGTCGCGCGCGTCAGGATACGTCGTGTTGACGCGCAGCACATTCAGCGAGTGATGCCCCATTTCAACGCGGTCTTTGAAACTCAGGGTCTCGGGGACAAAGCCGCGGTACGCCGCACGCGGCAATCCGCGACCGTTGTTGAGGATTGAAGTTTGAATCTGACTGAGGAAGCTTTCGCCGCTGAAAATCATGCGCACAAGCGATTCGGCAGCGAAGGCGCCGAGCGGCGCGAGATCGTAATCTAGCTGCGCCAGCCATTCGTGGATGCGGCTTTCTTCTGCCGATGGGTAGACGATGCCGGTGATCACGATGCGCGCTTTGAGCGCGCAGGACTGGGCGAGGGTACGCAGTTCGCGCACGTAGTCCGGCGAGATGCGCTCGTTGTACGGCAGGTCCATTTGCCCGAGATGATAGTCGGTCAGCCAGAAGAGTTTGATCGGAATGCCGCCGCCCTCGTGTTGCGCCAAATACGCGAGGAATTTGGTGAGGATATCGGCGACATCGACTTCTTTCAGCGCTGGCTTGAAGCCGCTGCGACGGAGGGTGATGATTGAAACGCGCGCGTGCGAGCCATCGCGATGAACGACCTCGCCGCTGCGTAGAATCCCAGCGATAGGGATGCGCGCCGCGACGGTATCGAGTTTCAGCGCGCCGCCCAGCGTCTCGCGCCGGTCGATCGTCCAGAGCAGGAGGATCGCTGCAAGTGAGACAAGGGCAAACAGCGCGGACGCGCGGGGATCGATGCGCCACAGAACCAGCGCGAGGACGACCACGCCTGCCATCAGCGCGTAGCGATAACGTTTTTCGTTCGGCTGTGGCTTGACATCCAACGGCTTGCGCAGCCAACCATAGAGCGCGCGCAGCCAGCCGATTGGAATCTGTAGTTCGCGGAAGAAACCGAAGAGCAGGATGTAGATCGCCAGCGGACCGATGAAGGCGATGCCGGTCCAATCGCGCAGCGCATCCCAGACGAACATCAAGCCGGCGAGCATCGCGGCGAGCAGTTCGAGCCAGGTCAACGTAATGCGGGTGCGGTAATTTAAGAACGCCCAGAAGCGCGTCAGGAAGATCGACAGAGGATGGCGCGGCTTCATTTCAAATCATCTTCTAAGGCGCGCCGTCGCGCCGCATCGATCTCTCTGGCGCGCGTGGCTTCCGCAGCGGCGGGCAAGGACGCAGCGGTTTCGGTCGCGGTCGAAGGCGCAAGACTGGACCACGCGCGTTCGACCGTACCGCGTACCATAACGAAGATGACGCCGAAAAACTTCCACGACAACATGACGATGAGTAATCCCGCCGGTAAGACGAACCAGATGAGTTTAGAAAAATCGCTGCCGCTCGCGATGGCGAGGACGATCAATAACAAGGCGGCTTTGCCGACCAGATCAAGCCAGGACTCAAAAAAACCGGCAAGGACTTTGCCCGCGCTTGTTGGATGGACGCCTTCAAGCAGCACCGAGAATGGAATCACTAACACAGTGAGCAGTCGCCAGATCGCCAGAGAAATACCGCGGTAGGCGAGCTGAATCAGAATGATGAATGTTTCGGCAGAAGCAGCGAGCAAGACCGGCGTCGCTAGGATGCCGCCATTTTGTTGCAGAACGACGAGCGTGCGTAGAATGGTTTCTAGCGCAGCGTGCGGGTAGAGCGCATCGCCCGCGCCGCCGAATGCCAGCGCGAGCGCGCGCCCGAGTTCAAGGATGCCCTGCGTGATCACGGCGAACGCGGCGAGGAATACCATGACCCCGATCACGAGCGCCGTGTACAAGAGCGGATTCGGAACGGGGTGTTCCCGCCATACGCTGTAGATCAAAAAGAGGAGATACCCTGCCGCATAGAGCGGTGTCAGCAGCAAG
>DAIDTM010000626.1 GCA_027457205.1 Anaerolineae bacterium
GTTCGCGCGCCGCGGCATCACGCTGAAGGATTTCGGGCGGTATCGGCGGGCGGGGGTGAACATGGGTGTCGGCACCGACACCTATCCGCACAACATGCTCGACGAGCTGCGGCTTGTCGCCTATCTCGCGCGCACGCAGGCGGGCAATCCGCGCACGCTGAACTCGACCGAGCTGTTCGAGGCGGCGACGATTGGCGGCGTGGCGGTGGGATTTTCGCTGGGCGGCTGGTTGTGGCGGCACTTTGGTCACCCTGCTTTCGTCGCCGGCATTCCACTCACCAGTCCCGCCTTTGCGCTAAATGCCCTGATTTATATCGCCAGTCTCGGCATTCTCTGGTTCGGCATCCACGAGATCAAGGAAAGTCCGCGCCCGGCGCGCGTGACTACCGCGCGCGAAACGTGGCGCCATTATTGGAACATCGTCACCAGTCCACGCGTCGCCAGTTTTGCGCCGGCGTGGATCGCGATCAACGCGGTGCTGGGCGTCTTTATCAATCTGACCGCGCGCATTCTGACCGATCGCGGCAACTTTCCCGGTCAGTTGCTGGTCGGACGATTCGATAGTTTCCAAGCCGGCAACATTCGCGCCGCGTACGCCTTGGTCTTCATCGTCGGCATCGCGCTTTGGAGCATGGTCTTTACGCAAATGAAAAAAACGACGGTCATGCTGATCGGCACCGGCGGACTTTTTCTGACGTGTCTTTTCCTCTTTATGCTGAACCATCAACCCGCGCTCAGCGCGCCCTTGGTGCTCCCGTTGGCGCTCTTGCTGGTCGCGAGTATTTTCATCCAGAGTGGATTCACGCCGGCGGCGGTCACATATCTGGCGGATATTACGGAAGAACACACCGCCGACCGCGGCGCAATCATGGGCTTGTATTCTGTCTTCTTCGGCGTGGGGCAGTTTATCGGCGCAAGTATCGGCGGACCGTTTGCCGATTGGAAGGGCGCAGATGGCATCGTCCTGGTCACGGCGCTGCTCGGCGCGTTCTCGGCGTTTACGCTGCTGCGACTGCGCCATTTCGAAAATCGGCGCGCCGCGACAGAATCGACCGCGCCGGCATCGGCAGAATAATTCCGCGCACATCACGCGTCATTCTATCAAAAGTGGCATGAACGCGCAAGCGATTGGAACTCATCGAGAGGAGAAGGCGATGATTGAAGAGAAACGCATCCCGGCATTTATTGTCCGCATTTCGTACGATATTATCGCCGAAGAAACTCCTAACGTCGAAGCGCTGAATCGCGTACTGTCGCTGGCAGGACTCGACCGCTACATCGATCACCCGCCGCCCATGGATAATTCGCCCGCTATCAGCCAGCACGAGTTCGAGAAGATGATCGGGATGGTCTGGCAGGTCTTTGACGACATTCAGGCGCGCGAGATTTTCCGCCGGACCGGAGAGCGCGGCTTTGAAGACCTGACGCGCAGCGGCGCGTTGGCGTTTACGCAATTCCTACGCGCGTTCGACGGATTGGGCACCAAGCGCGAGCGCGCCGCGATGGCGCTGAGTCGCTTGACCGACGAGCTTTCGCGCGCGATGGGCTATCAGCATGTCTTTCGCCGCGAAGGTGAAGATTTCCTGCTGGACATTCACCAGTGCCCCTATTGCGCCGAGTTGCTGCATCGTCCCAACGCTACGCCGATCGCGCATTTCTGCCACGTGCCTACCGCATTCTACGAAGCCGCGATCAACTGGGCGAGCGGCGATCCGCACACGGTGCAAGAAATTTCCTGCCGCGTCACGTCGCCCGACCAAGATTATTGTCGCTTCAAAGTCTTCTGGAACGTCGGGCTGAAAAGAAAAGTGTAAACTCAAAAAGCCGGGAAATGCGCCCGGCTTTTTGATTGGTCGTCGTCTGAAACGCGGAGCACGCAGAGGATTTCTATATTTTTTCTCCGCGTCCTCTGCGACTCTGCGGCGAACAACGAATTGCCTGCTTGACAACCGCGGAGATTATGGTAGAATCCTGCGCAAGTTTCTATAGATTTAGAGAGATTTATGCCAAAGACTCATCCCGCCGGAACTGAAGGATGGCTGTCGCTCCAGAACGCCAGTCAGCAGCTCGGCGTCAGTCCAGCGACGCTACGCCAGTGGGCTGACCAGGGCAAGGTGCGCGCATTCCGCACGCCCGGCGGGCATCGCCGCTTTAGTGAAACCGATATGCGCGCGCTGCAATCGCATCGCGCCACGACGCCGCCCGCGCGCGATCTGGAGCGGCTGATTCACGGCGCGCTCGGACGCGCGCGGCTGGAGATTGCCAGCGGACGGCTAGAGCACGAAGCGTGGTATCGCAACTTTGACGATGCCGCCAAGGAACGCCATCGCGAATTGGGGCATCGACTGATGACGCTGCTGCTGCAGGCGCTGCGCGAAGAACCGGACGGCGCAGGCACGTCGCGCAGCGCGCGGCATCTTGGAAAAGAATACGGTCATGCCAGTCTGCGTCAAGGCACCTCGCTACCGGATGCGCTCCGCGCGTTTCTTTTTTTCCGTGATTACATCTTCGAAGACCTCATCGATCTGGCGTCTCGCTCCGAGTCTGACGAAGGGTTCCACTCGCTCGACATCTATCGACGCCTGAGCGTCGTCGTGAATGAAATGCTCGTCGCGATGGTCGAGACGTATTACGGCGGGAAAGCCGGCGCATGACGTTATTGTCGGCGTAAAGCAGGTCTAGAAAATATCTTGCAGGAGGAAAAAATCAATGTCAACGATCAACCCACTGATCTCCGCGATTGACGTTGTCGTCAGCGCAGTCTTTGCGGTGTCCGTGTTCCGGCAATACGCGGCGCGCCGCAAGATGCACCAACTGATGTGGGGAATCGCCATCGCGATCTGGGCAATTGCCGTCGCGGCGGAATTAGCCGCCACGCTGCGCGGACGCTGGGGATTGGTGACGTACCGCGTCTACTATGCCACGGGCGCGTTGTTGATCCCCGCGTGGCTGGGAATGGGAACGATGTACCTCATCGCGCCGAAACGGCTCAACGACTGGATTCTGGCTGTGCTTTCGGTCCTCTCCGTGATCGGCATCGTTTTGATCGCCACAACCAGCATCGACTCGGCAAAGCTGTACAGCGTTTCGGCAAGCAGCGTGCCGCTCAAAGTCTTTCCATTTTTCCCGGTCGAATTGCTGTTGATCATTCTGAACACGCTCGGCGCGCTGGCATTCATTCTCGGCGCGCTGTGGTCGGTTTACTTCTTCGCGCGGAATCACACGAACAAAGAGCGCGCCATTGCGACCGCGCTCATTGCCATCGGCGCATTGATCGCCACCGTCGCGCATAGCGTCGGTGTTCTGTCCGGCATCGAACTCTTTCGGATCAGTGAACTGCTCGCCGTGATCTTTATCTTCATCGGCTACTTGCTGAGCAACGCGCCGGCGACGCAGCCGCAGACCGCAACACAGCCCGCATCTTAAAAATAGGAAGGTGCTTCGGCGCGCAATGACACGGAGCCGAATAG
>DAIDTM010000627.1 GCA_027457205.1 Anaerolineae bacterium
AAAAACTTGGAACGCGATTTTCTTTTTTAAGGTACAAGTATTGTGCGCGCCAGATTCTTCTGTTAGAATGTAGTCCCACGATGAACGCACACGATATCTGGCACGCGACACTCGGCGAACTTCAACTTCAAATGACCCGCGCCACCTTTGATACCTGGGTGCGTCCTACCCGCGCGATCACGTATCAAGATGGAGCAATGGTCGTCGGCGTTCATAGCCCGTACGCCAAAGAGTGGCTTGAGAATCGACTGAACACAACCATCCAGCGGACTGTGACCGGCATTGTCGGCCAGTCAGTGGAGATGCGATACGTGGTGAAAGACGGCAAATCGGCGCGCGACCATGACGACGCGCGCGACGACGAATTCGAACACGGCTTGCTGCGCGACGCGAATCATTCCGAACCCGAACTTCGCGCGGAAGACGAACAGCCCGCCGCGCCGCGCCCGCGCAGCGAAGAACCCACACGTGCGACCGCCTCGCTCAATCCCAAATACACGTTCGAGACGTTCATCGTTGGCAAGTCCAACCAGCTCGCGCACGCCGCCGCGCTCGCGGTCGCCGAGCACCCGGGCGAATCGTACAATCCGCTCTTCCTCTACGGCGGCACGGGTTTGGGCAAGACACATCTCCTACACGCGCTCGGTCAACACACGATGACCAAGGGACGCCGCGTGATGTACGTCTCTTCCGAAACGTTTACCAACGACCTGGTCAACGCGATCCGCAATCAGACCACGAACGAATTTCGCCGTCTCTATCGCGAGATCGATTTACTGCTGATCGACGACGTGCAGTTCATCGGCGGCAAAGAATCGACGCAGGAAGAATTCTTTCACACGTTCAACCACCTGTACTCGGCAAACAAACAAATCGTCATCTCCAGCGATCGGCATCCGCGCGCGATTCCGACGCTGGAAGACCGCGTGCGTTCGCGCTTTGAGGGCGGAATGATTACCGACATCCAGCCGCCGGACTTTGAGATGCGAATCGCGATTCTGCGCACCAAGGCGGAAGGTCTCACCGTCCTAGTGCCGGACGACGTTATCGATTTTATCGCGCGCAAAGTGCAAAGCAACATCCGCGAGTTGGAAGGCGCGCTGACGCGCGTGCTCGGCTATGCGCGGCTGATGAACGCATCGCTCACCGTCGATCTGGCGACGACTGTGCTGCAGGACATTCTGCGCCATCAGCCGATTACGCCAGAGCAAGTGTTGCTCACGGTCGCCGAGTTTTATCGCCTGGACATCGCGGACCTGACCGGGCGCAGCCGCAACAAAGAAGTCGTCGTCCCGCGCCAGATGGCGATGTACCTGTTGCGCGAAGAGACCGGCACATCGCTCCCGCAAATCGGCGAGCTGCTGGGCGGGCGCGACCACACGACGGTGATGTACGCACACGAAAAGATTGCCGAGCAGATCGAAACGGATGACAATCGGCGACGCGAGGCGTTGGCAATCAAAGAACGTCTCTACCAAGAGCCAAAAAGCTAGCAAAAGCGGCTGTTTTCAGCAAGTTATCCAGAAAAGCGAATGGCTTGTGGACAAGTCATTCGCTTTTTGGTTTATCTTTATGTCACTCCCGACTGTGGATAAGTATGGCATATCTGGGGATAAACCAGCCGATATGGGGATAACCGCTATCTTACCTACCGATTTTATACTACAATTTGTGCGTTCGCGCGGTACGACCACAATTTGTTGTGGTGCGTAATTTTGATCGAAAACGCTGTGGAAAACTGACATTTTCCGCCTCACACGATTGCCCCAAAGCAATGAAACAACTTTTGGCGGATCGAGCTAAATCTCGCGAACTAGACCATTCCAGACACAAACTCTAGCGCACTTCCGCACACCCGTTCTCGGCGTGCACATTTCCACAGTCCCTACTACTGCTACAATGATACATTCATTGATCGTAAGATATTGTTCAGATCCAAAGCTGTTCTCTTGGCAAGCTAGAAATCGCTAAAATGCTGGACCATAACCGATAAGAAATTGAGTTGAAACCCAATTTACATTTCTATTTTGGCTCAAGAGCGGTATAATGTGCTCCAAGATCTAGATCGAGATGAATGCTCCTTTTTCAAGTTACGTATTAGGCGGTGTGGTATGGTGCATGCAAACGCGCAAATGGAACGACGTTTCATCATCGCACTCGGAATTTCGTTGCTCGTTTTTCTGGCAGAGTTGTTTGGCGGATGGTGGACAGGCAGTCTGGCGCTCCTGAGCGATTCCGCACACGTCTTTCTCGATGTGTTCGCGCTGGCGATCAGCTACGTGGCGTTGCGCGCGGCGGCGCTCCCCGCCGATGACCGTCACACGTACGGATGGCATCGGCTCGAAGTGTTCGCCGCGCTCGCGAACGGCATTACGCTGCTCGCGATCACGGTCGCGATCTTTTTCGAAGCGTGGAGACGATTGCAGAATCCCGCGCCAATTCACAGCGCGGAGATGCTCGTCATTGCGACCATTGGCTTGGTTGCCAGTTTGGCGACGGCGCGTGTGCTGAGGGAACATCACGCCGACGACCTCAACGCGCACAGCGCGTTCCTCCACGTCATTGGCGACGCGCTGGCATCGCTCGGCGTGATCGTCGGCGGCGTGGTGATGCTGTTGACCGATTGGTACGCGCTCGATCCGATCATCAGCGCGTTCATTGGCGCGATCATCGTCGTCAGTTCGTGGCGTGTGCTGCGCGGGTCGCTGCACATTCTGTTCGAAGGCACGCCGGAGGGGATCGCCATCGGCGATGTCGCGCAGGCGATGGGCAACGTGAAGGGAGTGCAGGACGTGCACGACTTGCATCTGTGGAGCATCTGCTCCGGTTATCCGGCGCTCAGCGCACACGTTTTGGTGACGAATGCCGCAAGCGATACGACGACCGCGCAGATGGCGGTGCTCAAACAAACCCTCGCTGAACGATTCAACATTCGCCATACGACGATCCAATTCGAGACGACCAACTGCGGGCAAGGTACGGTGGTGTGTCAGAACGACTCGTGAGGGATTTGGAGAAGGACAATGCCGATCTTGGACGATTTGCTTGGCGAACTGCGCGTCGACGGCAGCGTGGAGCAGGTGCTCGTCGGCGCGCATTGGACGATGGTTCAAGCGCGCGTCGACGCGTGCGTGTTGACCGGCATGGCGACGACTGTGCTGGACGACGCGCCGCACGGCGAAGCGCCAGTGCGCGACGCGGGACGGCTGCATCTCAAGACCGCGCGCGAACTAGCCGAGTACGCGCGCTCGCCGCGTTCGTTGGAAACGAGCATCGGCGTCGCCGCGCTCAATGCGCTGGCAGCGCGCGATCCGCTGCCCAGCATCGATTTGAACGCGGCAGACTGGCTGGAAACGCACGGACGCGGGCGGCGTGTAGCGCTGGTCGGACACTTTCCGTTCATCACGCGTCTGCGCGCCGCCGCGCAAACGTTGTGGGTGATCGAACAGCGACCGGTGGACGATGAGATTTCCGCCGAGCGCGCTGCAGAATTTCTGGCGCAAGCTGACGTGGTCGCCTTGACCGCAATGACGCTGGTGAATCATACGCTCGACGATCTGCTGCGCGCTTGCCGCGCCGATGCGCGCATTATGCTGTTGGGACCGAGCACGCCATTGATGCCGCGACTCTTTGATTATGGAATTCAGGTGTTGTCCGGCGCGCAGGTGGTAGACGCCGACGCCGCACGGTTGGGCATCGCTCAAGGCGCGAGTCTGCGCCAACTCGACGGCATACGGCTTGTCACGCTGACGCGCGCTGGAAATGACTGAGGGAAGTTGTAGGCACGATGTAATTATTGCGTGGTCTACGCATCTAACAAGTAGATAGAATTGTGTAGATTAAGCGGCATCTCGACGCGCGGCGTCAGAATGCCGCTTTCTAAACGAGTTTAGGGGTTGCTGACGGAGGTTTTTCGATGACGCCGTTTACCGCGGTGATTTACTCGTTCCTGTTCGGATTGCTGCATGGCATCTTGCCGGATGAACATACATGGCCCATCACGTTCAGTTATGCGATTGGCGGCGCGAGCGGCAATGAGGGAATGAAAGCCGGCCTTTATTTTTCGGCTGCCTTTACCGTTCAACGAATGTTAGTGGCGGAGTTGTCTTACTTGGCGCTTGCGCCATTTCTGCTTTCTCCGATAGTCAATGGCATCGTCTACATCGTCGTCGGGATTGCCATGTCGATTGCCGGTTCCATCGTCTTGCGTCAGAATCGTTACGTGCATCTCCACCTATTGGGGCACCATCACGATGGGGCGCGCAAACCTGAGACGACAAGTCAGGTGCTGGGCAGTCGTCACATCGAGCCGGCGCACGCCGCGGTGGCGACGCCGGCGCGCTGGACCATTATTCACGGCTTTATAGCCGGAT
>DAIDTM010000628.1 GCA_027457205.1 Anaerolineae bacterium
CTGATTCGCGCGTCGATCGAGTTCGCGATAGGTCAAGGTCTCGTTCTCGAACTTGAGCGCGATGGCGTCAGGTGTTCGTTCGACTTGCGCCTCGATCAATTGATGCGCGCACAAATCGCGCGGATACTCCGCCTCCGTGTCGTTCCATTCGATGAGCAGTTGGCGGTGTTCGGCTTCAGTCAGAATCGGCAGGGTCGAAATGGGTTGGTCTGGGTTGGCGGCAATGCCTTCGAGCAGCGTTTGGAAATGTCCGATCATCCGCGTGATCGTCGCGGCGTCAAAGAGATCGATGTTGTATTCGAACGCGCCGCTCAACCGTTCCGCCTCTTCGACCATAAACAGCGTGAGATCGAACTTGGCAGTCCCACTGTGCGCTTCGATTGGACTCAGCGTGAGATTCGACGAGATCTGCTGGGCGCGCATCTGCGAACTTTGCAGGACCAACATCACCTGGAAAAGCGGGCTGTGGCTCATATCGCGTTTAGGTTGCAGCGCATCCACCGTCATCTCGAACGGCAAGTCCTGATGCGCGTACGCGCCCAGCGCGGTCGCGCGCACGCGCTTGAGCAACTCGCGGAAACTCGGCTCGCCGGTCAGATTGCCGCGCATCACCAGCGTGTTGACGAAAAAGCCGATCAGCCCTTCAATCTCGGCGCGGTTGCGATTCGCAATCGGCGTGCCGACGTTGATGTCCTCTTGCCCGGTGTAGCGGTGCAGCAAGACCTGGAATGCCGCGAGCAGCGTCATGAACAGCGTTGCGCCTTCCGTCTGACACAATGCTTTCACCGCGCGCGACAGGGACTCGCTCAGCGTAAAGGTTTGATACGCGCCATTGAACGTTTGAACGGCAGGGCGTGGTCGGTCGGTGGGTAATTCAAGCAGCGGCGGGCTGCCGCTCAACTGTTGCTTCCAGTAGGCGAGCTGCGCCTCCAGCACATCGCCTTGCAGCCATTCCCGCTGCCACGCGGCAAAATCGGCGTACTGGATGGGCAATTCAGGCAGCGGCGATGATCGTCCGTTGACGAACGCATCGTAAAGAGCCGCGATTTCCTGCGTCAGCACATTGCTCGACCAGTTGTCGCCGACGATGTGGTGCATCGTCAACAGCACGATGTGCTCGTCGTCGCGCATTCGCAGCAGGCGCGCGCGCAGTAGGGGACCACGCGCCAGGTCGAATGGACGCTGCGCTTCTTCCGCCGCGAGTTCCATCGCTTTAGCTTCGCGGGCGGACGCCGGCACGGCGCGCAAATCGGTAGTGGTCAATGGAATCTGTAGCGACGGCGCGATGACCTGGACGGCGCGGCCGTCCACCGACGCGAAGGTTGTACGCAGCGCTTCGTGTCGGCGCACGATCTCATTGAGCGCGTGCTCGAAGGCATTCGCGTCGAACGGACCGGTGAGACGGACAGCGTCGGACAAGTTGTAGAACGGACTGTTGGGTTCGAGTTGATCGAGGAACCAGAGTCGCTGCTGCGCGAACGTCAGCGGCAATTCACGTTCCCGCGACGCCGGTTGGATCGGCGGCGCGTGCACGCCCTCCGCCGCGCGCTGGGCGATCTCCACGTGCTCGGCGAGTTCGGCAATCGTTGGCGATTCAAAGATGTGACGCAGCGGCAATTCGATCTGAAACGCCTCACGCACGCGCGAGACGAGCTGCGTCGCCAAGAGCGAGTGCCCGCCCATTTCGAAGAAATTGTCATGCACGCCAACCTGCTCGATGCCGAGGACGCGCTTCCAGATGCTCGCGAGCATTTCTTCAACCGGCGTGCGCGGCGCGACGAAGGTATTTTCCAGGTCGCGGCGCGACCAATCCGGCGCGGGTAATGCATTTCGGTCCAATTTGCCATTGGGCGTGCGCGGCAGCGCGTTCAGCATCACGAATGCCGACGGGACCATATAGTCCGGTAATTTCGATTTCAGGAACACGCGGAGTTCCGCCAGCGAAAAACCTCGCGCGTGGATGAGGGCAGTGATGTTGTGATCGAGCCGGTTGCCTTCCGCCGGCGTCGTCTCGAATTTGATTCCAGCGTGTTCCCCGCGATGCCACCACACCGCGCCTTTCAGCCACAGTTCGGTCGATTCACCCGGCAACTGCAGGCGCAGACGCACGCTATGTCCTTTCGCCCACAACTCCGTTTCGCCGATCAAGCGCACGCCGCCGCGCGACAGGTTTTCGATGACGAGTTCTTTCTGGTCTCCGCCGTCGAATTCCACGAGGCAGGGCGCGCACAGCGGCACGCGCGGTTCACGGTCGCGCAGATCAGTGACCAGTCCGCCCGGCGTTTCCACCACGTGCGCGACGCTGTGATGCAGCAACTTTTCCTGATCCGGCGTCGGGTCGAATACGATGCCGGCATTTCCGTTTTCGCGCCACGTCACCGTGCCTTTCATCGCCAACTCGTCAGGAATGCCGGGCAAGTGCAGGCGCAAGTACAACCGTTGTCCAACTTGCCACGCCGCTGGCACATCGGTCAGGCACAGCCCGCGATAAGAAAGGTCTACCGTGTTGAATTCGGCGGGCGACGCGCCGTTTCCGTCGTCTTCCACAACGCATTTGCCCCGGACCGGCACGCGGTCTACCGGAATATCGGCGACGAGATACGCCACCAAGCGCGCCGCGTGCGCGGCGACGGCGGCGTCTCGCACGGCGGGATGCTGCCGCAGCACCGCTTCGACTTCACCCACTTCGACGCGGTAGGCGCGAAGCTTGACCTGGAAATCGGTGCGCCCCAAGAGTTCGACGTTGCCGTCCGGCAAATAGCGCGCCAGGTCGCCGGTCTTGTAGAGACGACCGGCAAATCCGGTCTCGATGAATTTCTCTGCCGTGAGTTCCGGGCGATTCAGGTAGCCGCGCGCCAAACCCGCGCCGCCCACGCACAACTCGCCGGGCACGCCGATAGGTTGAGGTTGCAAGTGCTGGTCGAGGATGTACAGCCGCGTGTTGGGGAACGGACGACCGATCGGCGCGAGCCGGTCTGCGGGCGCGTCGTTCAGCTCTCCCTCAAAATACGAACTATCGATCGTCGCTTCGGTCAAGCCAAACGAATTGATGAGCCGCGTCTGCGGTCCGCAAAACTGCTTGAACTTGCGGTACTCACCCACGTACCAAACATCGGAGCCGCAAATCAAGAGCCGCATGAAATCGAGTTGATGATCCGTCTCTTCGAGGTACTGCATCAGATTACGCAGAACCGCCGGCACAAACTCGGCGCAATCGACGCGTTCGCGGCGCATCAGTTCGTACAGTTGGCTGGGCGCGAGCAGAAATTCGCGCGGGCAGAGCACGAGCGCGCTGCCCGAGCAGAGCGCGCGCACCAGGTCGCCCGAAAAAACGTCGAACGAAAAACTTGCCATCTGCAAATGGACGCGGGCGTCGCGGCGCAGGCGGTACTCCTCCTCCCACGCGCGGTATTGATTGACAAGCGCGCTGTGCTCGATCATCACGCCCTTCGATTGTCCAGTCGAGCCGGAGGTGTAGATCACGTAGGCGAGATTTCCCGGCTTGACATCACTTGTCGGATTCGCATCGCTCTCCTGCGCGATGCTGTCCCCGTCTGCATCGAGCAACAGCACGCGCGCCGCGTGGTCCGGCAGACCGGTGACTAGACGTGGCTGCGTCAGCAACACCGGCACGCGCGCGTCCGACAGCATGTGGGCAATGCGTTCGCGCGGATACGTCGGATCGATGGGCACGTATGCTCCGCCGGCTTTCAGGATGCCGAGGATGCCGACGAGCATTCCCAGCGAACGCTCGACACAGATGCCGACCAACGTTTCTGGCGCGACGCCCATTTTTTGCAGGCGATGCGCCAGCTGATTCGCGCGGCAGTTCAACTCGCGATAGGTGAGCCGCTCGTTTTGCCACACTACCGCCACGGCATCCGGCGTCTGCTAAACCTGTGTTTCGAACAATTGATGGACGCATTGGTCGCTTGGATAATCCCGGCGCGTACTGTTCCATTCGACGAGCAGCCGATGGCGTTCGGCGTCGCTGAGCAAGGGCAGCGTCGAAACATGTTGATCCGGGTTAGCAGCGATGCCTTCGAGCAAGATCCGATAATGCTCCAGCATCCGCGCAATCGTGTTCGCGTTGAACAGGTCGGTGTTGTACTCCACCGAAACATCCAGCCCAGCCGCCAGCTCGGAAATCGAAAAGGTCAAATCGTACGTCGATGTTCCGCTGTCGCTGTCGATCATTTCCAAGGTCAACGCCGGCAGCGCGTGGGTCTTTGCTGGCGCATTTTGCAGGATCAGCATCGCTTGAAACAATGGACTGTGGCTCATATCGCGTTCGGGCTGCAACACTTCGACCAATTGCTCGAACGGCAAGTCCTGATGCGCGTACGCGTCCAGCGTCACGCGCCGCACGCGCTTGAGCAGCTCGCGGAAGGTCGGATCGTCCGAAAGATCAGTGCGGATGACGAGCGTGTTGATGAACACGCCGATCAATTGCTCGAGTTCGCCGAGCGTGCGCCCGGCAATCGGCGTGCCGACGCAGATGTCTTCCTGCTTGGTGTACCGTCGCAGCATCGTCTGGAATGCCGCCATCAGCGTCATGAACAGCGTTGCGCCTTCCTTTTGACTCAACGCCTTGAGCGACTCGGGCAGGCGCGCGGAGATTCTCATCGCCTGCGTCGAGCCGCGCGAAGTTTGGATCGCAGGGCGCGGTCGGTCGGTCGGCAATTCGAGCACCGGCAAATTGCCGCTCAATTGTTTTTTCCAGTACTGGATTTGCTCGTCCAGCACCTTGCCTTGCAAGTGATCGCGCTGCCATTGGGCAAAGTCGGCGTATTGGATCGACAGTTCCGGCAGCGGCGATGGTTGACCGGTCGAAAACGCCGCGTACAGGATGCCGATCTCTCGAACGAGCACGCCCATCGACCAGACATCGGAGATGATGTGGTGCATCGTCAGGAGTACGATATGCTCATCGTCGCGCAGGCGCAGCAGTCGCGCGCGCAGCAGCGGAGCGCGCGCAAGATCGAACGGCTTGCGCGCTTCTCCGTTCACCTGCCGCATCGCCTCGGCTGCGCGTTCCGACTCGGCTAGATCGCGCAAGTCCACGACCGGCAGCGGAAGAATCAGCCGCGGCGCGATAACTTGGACCGGCTGACCGTCCTGCATCGTGAACGTGGTGCGGAGCGTTTCGTGCCGGCGGATGATTTCGTTTAGCGCGCGTTCCAGTGCGGCAACGTCAAGCCGACCAGTCAGACGCGCGGCGCACGGAATATTGTAGAACGGACTGCCCGGTTCAAATTGGTCCAAGAACCACAGGCGTTGTTGCGCGAAGGAGGTCGGAAAGAGGTACACCTCGTCTTCCGCGATCTCGGACGCGTTTCCAGCGAGCAGTTCACGCGCGAGTGGTTCGGTCATTGCGCTATCCTCATTACTTCATTCTCGGTTTGACTCGACCCGTTGCCGCCGTTGGAGAGCGAGGACAACTTGACTCGGTGCGCCGACCGCGCGGCAGGCGTAATGCGCGGCAGCGGGGTTTGCTCGCCGCGCATCTGCGCTTGCTCGATGGTCTGCGCCAACCCGGCAATGGTCGGCGTCTCAAATAGACTTCGCAGCGGCAATTCGACCTGGCACGCCTCGCGCACGCGCGAGACGAACTGCGTGGCGAGCAGTGAGTGCCCGCCCAATTCGAAAAAGTCATCCTCTACGCCGACCTGCTCAATCTCCAGCAGTTCCGCGCAAATTTTGGCAAGCGTTTCTTCCATTGGCGTGCGCGGCGCGATGTAGGCGTGTCCCAGTTCCGGTCGCGTTCCTTCAGGCGCGGGCAGCGCGCGTCGATCCACCTTGCCGTTCGGCGTCATCGGCAGCGATGGCAGTATGACGAACGCCGAAGGCGTCATGTACTCTGGCAGCCTGGTCTTCAAAAAACCGCGCAGGTCGCCGACGCTGGGCGCGGGTTCTTGCCCCGCCACGAGGTACGCGACGAGTCGCTTGTCGCCGTGCTCGTCGTCACGCGCGGTCGCCACCGCTTGGCGTACGTTCGGGTGCTGTTCTAACGCCGCTTCGATTTCGCCCAATTCGATGCGAAAGCCGCGCACTTTGACTTGCTGATCGATGCGTCCCAGAAACTCGATGTCGCCATTGGGTCGGTACCGCACCAGGTCGCCGGTTTTGTACAGGCGCGCGTTCGGCTCGTCGCTGAACGGATCGCGAACGAACTTGACGGTGGTCAGTTCTGGGCGATTGAGATACCCGCGCGCGAGACTCACTCCGCCAACGCACAACTCACCCGATACGCCGATTGGGACCACCTGCAAATGCGCGTCGAGGATGTAGAGCTGTGTGTTCGCAATCGGCTTGCCGATGGATGGCGCGCGCGGATCATTTTCGTCGCACCGCGCCATCGAGGCGCACACCGTCGTTTCGGTCGGTCCGTACGCGTTGAAGAACCGGCGTTCTGATGCCCAGCGCGCCACCAACTCGCGCGGGCACGCTTCGCCCGCGGCGATCAGCATCTCCAATTTCGGCAGCGTATGCTCCGAGCCAATCGAAGCGTCTTCGACCGGCATCGTGGCGAGCAGGGAAGGCGGCAGCGTTGCTGTCGTGATTTCCTTCTCTTGCATCAACTGGACCAAGTCGGGCGCAGATGCCAGCGTCTCTTGCCGCGCCAGCACCAACGCCCCGCCGTTTCGCAGCGCCATGAACGTTTCCCAGACGCAGGCGTCGAAACTGAACGGCGAGAATTGGAGCACGCGTTTGCCTTCGGCGATGCCGAATACGCGCCGCTGCCACGTCGCCAAATTGCACAGCCCGCGATGTTGGAGCAGCGTACCTTTTGGCTTGCCGGTCGAGCCGGAGGTGTAGATGACGTAGGCGAGATTCTCCGCTGTCGCGCCGCTTGGCGCGTTATCGGCGCTTTCCTGTGCGATAACATCACAGTCCGCGTCGAGGTAGACGACGCGGCAGGATTCAGCGCGCAACGCGTCGACCAGTTCCGCCAGAGGCGACTGCGTGAGCAACACCGGCGATTGGGAATCTTGCAGCATAAAGGCAAGCCGCTCGGGCGGATAGTTTGGATCGAGCGGCAGGTACGCGCCGCCGGCTTTGAGCGTGCCCAGGATGCCGACGATCATTTCGAGCGACCGTTCGGCGCAGATGCCGACCAGCGTTTCCGGCTTGATGCCGAGTTTTTGCAAATAATGCGCGAGTTGATTTGCGCGCGCGTTCAGTTCGGCGTACGTCAATTGCCTGTCCTCGAATAGTGCCGCCATCGCGGTAGGTCGCTCGACGACTTGCTGTTCGAACAATTCGTGGATGCACGCGTCGCGCGGAAAATCTGCCGTGGTATCGTTCCATTCGATCAGCATCTGCTGCCGCTCCGCGCCGGTGAGTAGCGGCAGCGTCGTGATCGATCGCTCCGGACCGGCGACGATGCTTTCGAGCAACGTCTGAAAATGTCCCGCCATCCGCGCGATCCGGTCTGCGTCGAACAGGTCGGTGTTGTATTCGATCATCCCGCTCAACCCGTCCGACCACTCGGATACGGATAGCGTGATGTCAAAGCGAGCTGTGCCGCTCTCGGTGTCCAGCGCGCGCATCGTCAAGCCGGGCAGATCGAGGGGACGCATCGGCGCGTTGTCGAGAACGAACATCGCTTGGAACAAGGGCGTGTGGCTGAGGTCGCGCTTGGGTTGCAGCGTCTCGACCAACATTTCAAATGGCAAGTCCTGATGCGCGTACGCGCCCAACGCCGTCTCGCGGACACGCGCGAGGAATTCGCCGAAGCTCGGCTCGCCTGAAAGGTCGCCGCGCAGCACCAACGTGTTGACGAAAAAGCCAATGAGGTTTTCGATTTCCGCGCGGTGACGATTCGCGATCGGCGTGCCGATGCAAATATCGTCCTGCCCGGTGTAGCGGTACAACAAAGTCTGGAACGCGGCGAGCAGCGTCATGAACAACGTTACGCCTTCTCGCCGGCTGAGCGCTTCGAGCGACTGAGCGAGCGGCTTGGGCAGTGTGAACGAATGGTGCGCGCCGGTGAACGTCTGCATCGCCGGACGCGGACGGTCAGTCGGCAAGTCGAGCATCGGGGGAATGTTGTTCAGTTGCTGTTTCCAATAGGCGATCTGTGCGTCCAGCGTCTCGCCTTGCAGCCACTCGCGTTGCCAGCGCGCAAAATCGGCGTACTGAATCGGCAGCGCATCCAGCGGCGCGGGCTTGCCTTCGATGAATGCCTGGTAGAGCGCGGCGATTTCGTGAATGAGCACGCCCATCGACCAACCGTCGGAGATAATGTGGTGCAAGGTCAGCAGCGCGATGTGGTCCTCGTCGCCCAATTGCAACAAACGCGCGCGCAGCAGCGGACCCTGCGCCAGGTCGAAGGGTTGCCGCGCTTCTACGGTTGCCAGTCGCAGCGCTTCGGCGGCGCGCGTCGATTCGGGCAGGTCGCGCAAATCGGCGACCGGCAACGTGCAGGTCGACGCGGGCGCGATGCGTTGCGCCGGCTTGCCGCCCACGGCGGCGAACGTCGTCCGCAGCGATTCGTGCCGCAGAACGATTCCGTTCAACGCGCGCTGCAACGCGGTTACGTCCAGTTTCCCGCGCAGTTTGATCGCCATTGGGTTGTTGTAGAACGCACTGCCTGGTTCCAACTGGTCGAGGAACCACAAGCGTTGTTGCGCGAACGATAACGGCAAGTCGCCTTCGCGCGACGCCGGACGAATGGGAGGCGCAGCCGCGCCAGCGCCCGCCTGTCGGATGGATTCCACCTGTTCCGCCAGCGCTGCCACCGTGGGCGACTCGAACAGACTTCGCAGCGGCAGCTCGATTCCGAATGCTTCACGCGCCCGCGAAATGACCTGGGTCGCGAGGAGCGAATGTCCGCCCAAATCGAAAAAGTTGTCGTGAATACCGATGCGTTCGATGCCCAGCACCTGCGCCCAGATGCCCGCCAGGATTTCCTCGGTTGGCGTGCGCGGCGCAACATACGCGTTTGCCAATTCCGGGCGCGCGCTCTCCGGCGCAGGCAGCGCGCGACGATCGACCTTGCCGTTTGGAAGACGCGGGAGCGCGTCCAGCACAACAAACGCCGAAGGAATCATGTAGCTCGGCAGGCGGTCTTGCAACAACGCGCGCAGATCGGCGGGCTGCAGTTTGCTGTCTGCCGCTGGCGCGACATACGCGACGAGTAGCGCGTCCGCCGGCGAGTCTTGGCGCGCTACGACAGCCGTCTCGCGCACGGCAGGATGCCGCGTCAGCGCCGCCTCGATCTCGCCCAGCTCGATGCGAAAGCCGCGCAGTTTCACTTGATCGTCCGTGCGACCGATGAACTCGATGTTGCCATCGGGCAAATAGCGCACCAAGTCGCCGGTTTTGTACAGCCGCGCGCCGGCGTCATCGCTGAATTGATCGCGGATGAATCTTTCCGTGGTGAGTTCCGGACGATTGAGATAACCGCGCGCCAAGCCCGCGCCGCCGATGTACAACTCGCCGGGCACGTTGATCGGCACAGGTTGCAGGAGTCCGTCCAACACATACGCTCGCGCGTTGGCAATTGGTCGCCCAATGGGAATCTTGGATGTATGGACAATCGTCTCGGCATCGCAGGGAGTTTGATAGAGCGTCGTCGTGATCGTGGCTTCCGTTGGACCGTACGCGTTGATAAACTGGCATGACCCGCCAACGACACGCGCCCACTGCTGCAATTTTTCAGGCGAAGGCGCTTCTCCACCCACGAGCAATAGCCGTACCGACGCGCGGAACGCGCTGTCTTTGAGCGCGTCCATCCATTGATGCCAGAAGACCGCCGGCAGATGCAGAATCGTAATGAGTTCTCGCTCGCAAAATGCGGTGAGCTGGTTCAACTCCGCTCCTCCAGTCCACAGCACCAGCCGCGCGCCGCCGATGAGCGACGGAAACAATTCCTCGGCGGACGCATCGAAGGACAGCGAGATGAATTGGAGCACACGATCGTCGGGAGTCAGAGCGTACACCCGTTTCATCGCGGCGGCGTGGTTGACGAGCGCGCGGTGTGGAATCATCACGCCTTTCGGCTGACCAGTCGATCCGGAGGTGTAGATCACGTACGCCAGATCGTTCGCCGTCGATGTGTTCGCGAGGTTCTCGTCGCTCTGCTGCGCGATCACCGACCAATCTCGATCGAGGCAAATCGTGTGCGCCGCCAGGCGTGGTAGACTCTCGACCAGCCGTGCCTGCGTCACGAGCACCGATACGGCGGCATCTCTGAGCATGAATTCCAATCGCGCCTGCGGATAGGTGGGATCGAGCGGAACGTACGCGCCGCCCGCCTTGAGAACGCCCAGCACTCCAACGACCATCTCCAGCGAGCGTTCGATTAGGATGCCAACCAGCACATCCGGTCCCACGCCCAGCGCGCGGAGATGCCGGGCGAGTTGATTCGCGCGGGCGTTCAGTTCACGGTAGGTTAGCGACTGCTCTCCGCAGGTCACGGCTGGCGCATCCGGCGTCTGCTCGACCTGTTGCTCGATGAGTTGGTGGACGCACGGATCGTGCGGTCCATCCGTCGTGGTGTCATTCCACTCGACGAGGAGTTGATGCCGTTCGGAGTCGGTCAAGAGCGGCAGCGTCGAGAGTTGGTGTGCCGGCTTAGTCGCAAAACTTGCTAGCAGAGTTTGCAAGTGCCCAAACATTCGCGCGATGGTGTCTGCATCAAAGCGGCGGCTGTCGTAAGCGATTTCAAATCGTATTTCACGCCCCGGCGTGACGGCGATGGTAAGCGGATAATTCGTCCGAGAAAAAGACCGCACGCTAGAAATTTTGATGCTGCCTTGTTCCTGAATCGACGCATCCACCGGATAGTTTTCAAAAACCAAGATGCTTTCGAATAACGGTTGACCGCGCGGTACGTTGCTCCATCCCTGGATCTCTGCCAGCGAGTTGTACTCGTACTGGCGCAACTCGACTTGCTGGGCTTGGAGCGTTTTGAGCCACGGCACGAGTGGCGCGTCCGGTGGAACGCGCGCGCACACCGGCAGCGTGTTGATGAACAATCCCACCATCGACTCTGCGCCCGGCAAATCCGCTGGTCGCCCCGAGACGGTTGCGCCAAAAACGACGCGCTCTTCGCCGCTGTAACGACTCAGGAGCAGCGCCCACGCGCCCTGGATGAGCGTATTCAACGTCAGTTGCTCTTGCCGCGCGAGCGCAAGCAACGCGGCGGTTGCATTCGCCGGCAAATGCGCGCGGTGGATCGTGTAGGGTTCCGTCGCTTTCGCATTTCCTCGATCAACGACGAGCGGCGTCGGAGCGGTCAAGCCCTTGAGCGTCTCGCGCCAAAACGCCTCCGCTTTGGTTCGGTCTTGCTTTTGCAGCCAGGCGATGTAATCGCGGTAGGGGCGGCTTGGCTCTGGAGCCGCATCGATGCCTCTGCGGGACGCCTCGTAGATTTTCATAACTTGGGTCAGCAGCAGAGGGACCGACCAGCCGTCCAGCAAGACGTGATGATGCGTCCAAATGAATCGCCAGGCGTCTGCGTTGGTACGCAGCAAGTTTAATCGCATCAGCGGCGCTTCGGACAGCTCGAAACCGCGCGCGCGGTCGGCTTGCAGAAAAGTTTCTATTTGTGTGGCTTGTTCGGCTTCCGACAGCTCGCGCCAGTCGTGCGTTTGAAAAGGCAGCTTCGCCTGCGGGACCACAACCTGGAGCGGCTCGTCGACGCCTTCCCAGACAAAGGCGGTCCGCAAAACCGGGTGATGGTCCAGCGCGCGTTGCCAAGCGGACTCGAATGCCGAAACGTCCAGGTCACCATGCAAAGTACATGCCAACTGTTCGGTGTACATCCCGGATTCAGGGGCGTACAAGCTGTGAAAGAGCATACCTTGCTGCATCGGTGAAAGGGGATAGATATCTTGAACCGTCGGCGTGTTCATTAGGATACTCTCTCTTTCGACTTGATTTTCGCAAGTACTTTTGTCAGCTTGCGCTGGTCGAGCTGGGCGAGCGGAAAGTCGGACGGAGTATAGCCGCCAGCGTGCGGCGATTGGCAATGCGCGATGAGCGACCGCAGCGCGCCAACAAACTCGTCCGCGACGCGCTCGATTGTCGCGCGCCGATGGACGTTCTCGCTGTAGGTCCAGTCGAATTGCAGTTGTCCGCCTGTCACAGAGCCGGTGATGTCAAGGAGATGCGTACGCGGTCCGCGCGGACTTCGATCCATCCCGTGCGATTCTGGCGCGACCGAGAACGCGCTAAATTCAGACAACGTCTGATCGATCTGCCCCAGGTAGTTGAACGTGACTTCGGCGCGCGGCGCTGCTCTGAGTTGCTCGCCGATGCCGGCGTCGCCGCTCAGATACCGCAGCACTCCATAACCGATGCCATGCTGCGGCACGCGGCGTAACTGTTCTTTGATCGTTTGCAACGCGTCGCCGATTTGCTCGCCGGCGGGCAAATCCAAACCGACTGGATATGCCGCGGTGAACCAGCCCACCGTGCGCGAGAGGTCTACCTCCTCGAATAAATCCTCGCGCCCGTGCCCTTCCAAATCGACCAAGATGGGACGCGGTCCGACCCACGCTCGGAACGCGAGCGCCAGCGCGGTGAGCAGCACGTCGTTGATTTCTGTGTGATACGCCGCGGGAACATCGTGCAAAAGCGCGCGCGTCTCCGCGTCGTTCAGCACGACATTGACGCTCCGCGCCGATGCCTCGCTGTTCGTTCCACTCGGATGGTCTAGCGGCAGACGTGGCGCGCGAAGCGCAGACATCGCCTGCCAGTATTTCATCTCTGCGCGCAGCGCATCGGATTGCGCGTCCTGGTTCAAACGCCGCGCCCAATATTGGAACGACGTCGTCTTGGGCGGCAGTTGCGCCGGCGCGCCGCGGCTCAGTTGCGCGTACGCCGTCAACAAATCCTCCAGCAGAATCCGCCACGACACCCCATCGACGACGAGGTGGTGTCCGATCAACAGCAGCCGCCCGGACCGTCCTGCCCCCAGATCGAAATACCCCGCGCGAAAAACCGGACCTTCTGCCAGATTCAGACTCGCTTGCATTTGCGCGGCGTGTTCCTCGATTGCGCGCGGCTGGTCTGCCGCGCGCATCGCCGTCAAATCGATCCACTCGAGCGGTACTCCGCTGTCCATTCCCGTATACGTTGCGCGCCAACCTGCGTCATCGCGTGTAAACCGCAAACGCAGCGCGTCGTGGTGTTGCAGCAGACGTTCAATCGATTGCTCGAGCCACGCGCGGTTCAGCGGTTCGCTCACTGCCAGCAGAATCGATTGGTTCCAGTGGTGCGGTTCGGGAAATTCTTGTTCGAAGAACCACCGTTGGATGGGCGTCAGAGCCGCCTCGCCTTGCGCCAGTCCTTGTTCCGCGTTGACCGGCGCGGCTGTGCCGGCGATCATCGCAAGCCCAGCAATCGTCGGCGATTGGAAGAGCTGCTTGGGAGTCAGCCGCAGTCCGGCTTGATTCGCGCGCGCAATCACCTGAATGCTCAGAATCGAGTCGCCGCCGAGTTCAAAGAAATTGTCGTGAATACCCACGTGCTTCACGCCTAACACTTGCGCCCAGAGCTCCGCGAGAGTTTTCTCTTGCGGTGTGCGCGGCGCGGCATACGCCGCGTTTGATTCGAGCCGCTCGGCGTCTGGCGCGGGCAAGGCGCGCCGGTCGATCTTGCCATTAGGCAGTAAGGGCAGCGCGTCCACTACCACGAACGTCGATGGCAGCATATAGTCGGGCAGCTTGGCTTGGAGGAACGCGCGCAAGTCGGCAACCTGGGGTCGGTTGTCCGCGCTCGGCAGCACGTATGCAACCAGTCGTTTGACTGCCGCTTCGTCACGCGCAACGACGACGG
>DAIDTM010000629.1 GCA_027457205.1 Anaerolineae bacterium
TCCTTCGCCAGAATCATTTTCTGCACGATCGGCAAACGCTCGGTCTCGAAGAACATGTGCTCGGTGCGGCACAAGCCGATGCCCTGCGCGCCAAAGCGCCGCGCCATACGCGCGTCGCGTGGATAATCCGCGTTCGCCCACACCTGCAAGCCGACCTCGGGTGCTCGTTCCATCCCTTTGCGCGATTTCTTCAATCGAATGTCGTCTGCCCACCCGAGCAGCGTCTTCAAATCTTCTTCCTTGTCATAGTCCGGCAGAATCGTCTGAATCTGCCCGGCGAAAACTTCGCCTGCGCCGCCGTCGATCGAGATGTAATCGCCTTCCTTGATCGTTTTGCCGTCCGCGCTGAACAGTTTCTTTTCCTCGTCGACGCGAATCCCTTCGCAGCCCGCGACGCACGGCAACCCCGCGCCGCGCGCGACGACCGCCGCGTGCGACGTCGCGCCGCCGTGCTGCGTCAATATTCCTTTCGATGCGTACATCCCGTGCACATCTTCCGGCGACGTTTCGTAGCGGACGAGGATGACGCTCTTGCCTTCCTTGCCGAGTTTCTCCGCCGTGTCCGGATCGAAGATCGCGAGACCGGTCGCTGCGCCGGGCGATGCATTCAAGCCGGTAGCAAGCAAGCCGCCGTTCTTCTTCGCTTCGTCTTTCGCCTTCGGGTCGAACTGCGGCATCAAGAGCTGCACGACCTGGTTCGGCTCGACGCGCTGTACGGCTTCTTCCTTCGTGATGAGTTTTTCGCGCACCATATCCACCGCGACCTGCACCGCGGCGCGCGCCGTGCGTTTACCGGTGCGCGTTTGTAGCATGTACAGTTTGCCGCGCTCGACTGTAAACTCCAAGTCTTGCATTTCGCGGTAATGTTTTTCCATCTGCCGCGCAATCGCGCGAAACTCGTTATAAACCTTTGGATTCTTCTCTTTCAACTCCGCGATCTTCATCGGCGTGCGGATGCCGGCGACCACGTCTTCGCCCTGCGCGTTCGTCAGGTATTCGCCGTACAACTCATTCTCGCCCGTCGCGGGGTCGCGCGTGAACGCAACGCCGGTGCCCGAGTCATCGCCCATGTTGCCGAATACCATCGTCACGACGTTGACCGCGGTGCCGAGGTTGTCTGGAATCTTGTTGATGCGGCGATAATCGACCGCGCGCTTGCCCATCCACGAGCCGAACACCGCGCCGATCGCAAGTTCGAGCTGTTTGTACTGGTCTTCGGGAAACTCTTCGCCGATTTCCTTCTTGTACAATTCCTTGTACTTGACGACGACTTCTTTGAGCGCGTTCGTGTCAAGATCGGTGTCTTGCTTGGCGTGATGCTTTTCCTTCGCGCCGTCAAAGATCGCGTCGAATTTTTTCGCATCAATGTCCATCACGATACGCCCGAACATCTGAATAAAGCGGCGGTACGCGTCCTGCGCGAAGCGCGGATTTTTCGTCAGTGCCTCGATGCCATTGAGCGTCTCGGAATTGAGACCCAGGTTGAGCACCGTATCCATCATCCCTGGCATCGAAAATTTTGCGCCGGAGCGAACGGAGACGAGCAGTGGGTTTTTCGGGTCGCCGAATTTCTTGCCGCTCTTTTTCTCCACGGTCTTCAGCGCGGCAAGCGCTTGCTCCCACATCCCCTTGGGGAACTGGTTGCCGGCAGCGGTGTACGCGTTGCACGCCTCGGTCGTGATCGTGAAACCGGGCGGCACCGGCAATTTTGCGCCGGTCATCTCGGCAAGCCCCGCGCCTTTGCCGCCGAGCAGATCGCGCATGTCCTTGTTGCCTTCTTCGAACAGGTACACCCATTTTTTCGAGAGTGTTTTTTTCGCCGCGCTCTTCGCGGCAGGTTTGGTCGCCTTTGTTTTGGTAGGCATGGCTTAATCCTCCTATGGATTTATGATTTCGATTCCGCGTCCCGTAAATGCGCGCCTATCCACGCGCCAATCGCGTCCTTCGATAGTGCTGACGTTGCCACTTACCTCCTGTCCCATAACTGCTGGGCTAGGCGCTCAGTTTCTCTAAGAGCACATTCTTCACTTCCGCTATCGGCACTCGAATTTGTTCCATCGAATCGCGCTCGCGGATCGTCACCTTGCCGTCGTACTTGGCGTCGTCGGCAAGCACCGACTGGTGATCGACCGTGACGCAGTAGAGCGTGCCGATCTCGTCCTGCCGGCGATACAGCCGCCCGATCGCCGCGCTGTCGTCGTAGACCGTCATCATGTGCGGACGCAGCGCAACGGTGAGCTCTTCGGCTTTGGCGACGATCTCCGGGCGATTGCGCGCGAGCGGCAGCACCGCGACCTTGATCGGCGCGAGCGGCTTAGGCAACCGCAGTACCACGCGCTTTTCGTCGCGCACCTTTTCCTCTTGATAGCTCTCGAACAGAGCGACGAGCACCGCGCGGTCAACGCCCATTGCCGGCTCGACCACGTACGGAATGTATTTCTCTTTCGTCTCGTCGTCAAAGTATTCCAGCGACTTGCCGCTCAGTTTTTGATGCGCGGTCAGATCATAGTCGGTGCGGCTCGCGATGCCTTCGATCTCGCTCCAGCCCATCGGAAATTTGTATTCGATGTCGTAATTCCCTTTGGAATAATGCGGCGGCTTTTCCGTTTCGACATCGTGGGGGTCGGGTCCGATGATCGTAGTCCCTTCGCGACGAATCACCTTGACGCGAATGTGATCGTCCGTAATGTTCATCGTCTTCCTCCACCACGCCAGCCGCTCATCGCGCCAGTGATCGTGCCATCCATCCTCCGTGCCGGGTTTGACAAAGAACTCCATCTCCATCTGCTCGAACTCGCGGTCGCGGAAAATGAAATTACCGGTGATGATCTCGTTGCGGAACGACCGCCCGACCTGCGCGATGCCGAACGGCACTTTCCGGCGCATCGATTGTTGAACGTTGAGAAAATTGACGAAGATGCCCTGCGCGGTCTCCGGGCGCAGGTACGCCACCGCCGCGTCGTCTTCTACCGGGCCCACGTGTGTCTTGAAGAGCAAGTTGAACTGACGCGGCTCGGTCATCGTGCCTTTGTTGCCGCAATTCGGACACGCGTCGCTCTTGAGTTGATCGGCGCGAAAACGATGGTGGCAGCTCTTGCACTCGACCAACGGATCGGAAAACGTCTCGACGTGTCCGCTCGCGCGCCAGACGTTGGGATTCATAATGATCGCCGCGTCCACGCCGACGATATCGCCGCGATCCTGCACCATCGCCTTCCACCACGCGCGCTTGATGTTATTCTTCAGCTCCACGCCAAGTGGACCGTAATACCAGAACCTGCCGATACCGCCGTAAATCTCGGATCCTTGAAAAACGAAACCGCGACGCTTGCACAACGAAACGATCGTGTCCATGTCTGGCATGACAAATCAACCTCTGAATGATTATAGACGGCTCACGGTGAGTTCGCCGTCGCGGTCGTTGAAGCAAAATTGCAGAGCGTCGAAAACGGAATCCCGGCCCACAACGTTCGCCGAAAGATGGAATCCTGCCACCTCTAAACCAACACGATGAAGATAGACAGGAACACTTTGCCCGCCTACCCCCTTGGTCCAAACGAGTTTGCCAGTCGCAAGATCAATCCCCAATTGTCGAGCCGCTGGTCCCCGAAACACGGAAAACCAAGCCCCTGAGTCCACGTATGCAGATTCCACGACCTGGGCATCGCCGGAGAACAGTTTGACGGAGATCAAGGGCGATAAACGGTCAAAGACGTAGCGATACGCAATCCGGACTGGCAGGGTGGGCATCAAGTCTCTCCTACCTGACAGCAACCGCAGGGAATGGCGTCACGATCATTGGCATCTCATCCGTGCGGGGAATGTACGTCACCAATGGGATCACAGACGGTGCGGCTTGATGAGCCAGACGATATACCTCGTCGCCATTCGTGCTTGCCGCGATGATCCGTTTGTCCCAAATCGCGAGATAATTGCCAGGGTATTTCTTCTCAAACTCGGCCTCATGCGCGCTGAGCCAGGCATCCCATTCCATCAGTTGCTCATCCGTGGGCGCGATGCGTTGTTCCCACGGTACTCGCGCTGCTACCTTGTGTGCGCGCGGCTTGCCCGTCACGCGCTTTGTCCGAGCGCGATACGCCGCGCGCGTCTCGCGCGCTTTTCTTGGCTTTGCTTTCACGCTTGCCGCCCGGCGGATACGCTTGCCCGCAGTTCGCGCAGAAACTCTACGCTCTTCAAATTCCGTTCCAGATGATGCGCGATGTACCGCTGCATCAACGTTTCCACTTCCGTGTGCGTCTCCGCATTCAAGCGCAACGCGCGCACCGATACCCACTCGCGCGTCTGCAAATACCGCATCGCTTTGAGCGCGTTCAGCGAGATCGGCTGGAGGTCGCGCGCGTGCTCTGCCACCTTCTCGCGCTGCGTTTCGACGCACTTTTGATCGATCACACCGCCGGCGTCCGCGCTGAAATAATTGTCGACCGGTTCGAGCGGCGCACCGCAATGAACGCAACTAAACAACTGGGGACGATAACCGACATACTGCATCAGGCGCAGTTCAAAAAATCGCGCGAGCAGCGCAGGAGCCGTCGCGTCCTCGCCGAGCCATTGCAGCGAATGGAGTAGCAGATCGAACACCGGCGAATTCTCGGCTGCCTCTTCGATAAACTGGTCTACCAGTTCGGCAAGGTAGTACGCAAACCCCAACCGTTCGAGATTCTCGCGCAGCGGCAGGAACGCGTCGAGCGTATCCGCCTGCGTGACGATGTCGAGGTGCCGTCCTTTGGCGATCAGCAGCGCGCTGTGCGTGAACAATTCGACATGTCCGCTCTTGCGGCTGGACGGCTTGCGCGCGCCTTTCGCGATCGCGCGCAGCTTACCGAGATCAGGCGTGTACAGCGTCAGTAGCCGATCCGCCTCGCCGAAATCGGAGCGTTTGAGAACAATCGCCTCAACCCGATAAAGTCGATCGCGCATAAATCAGAAGGCACAAGGCACAAAGCAGTAGGCAAGGGGTCTCTGCGTTCTGCCTTCTGCATTCTCCCTCACCCTCCGCGCACCGTATTGTATTTATACGGGCGTCCCCAGTTCTTTTTCATCTTTTCCTGGAACAGCGACTCGGCGTCCAGGTCTAGCGCGGACATGAGATGCAGAATACGAATGATCGCGTCCGTCAACTCTTCACCGACGTGTTCCATCGGCTCGCCTTTTTTGTAAGCGTCGGTCGCCTCGGAAACTTCGGTGTGAATCAGCGCCAGCATTTCCCAAATGCGCGCCGGGTCGGACGAAAAACCCTTGCCGTCCGCAAGCGCGCGCACTTCCAGCATTTTCTGATTCAGACCGATCGCATCGACCATTCGCTGCTCCTTATCGCGGCTATTATACCACAACACTCAAAATCCATAATTGGATCGGTCGATGGACAACTGAGTTACTTGGCCGGCAACGATATCGACAGTGCAGTTGTTTGCTTTATCGCATTTGAAATTCCAGCTTTGGTTTCTTCCCACCGAGAACGCGTGGTTGCCGGGAGAAAGATAGACCGTCAATGTTCCACCGCCCATCGGGATGCGATACGTTTTGGTATCGACAATAAAAGTAATATCGTATTGCCCTACATTGTTCGTCACTAACAATTCGCCCATGCCCGCCGGCATCGTGGGACCCGGTGTGGGCGTGATCGTAGAGGTTGGTGGAATCGCCGTTGCGGTTGGCATCGCGGTCGACGTCGGCGGAATCGGCGTCGCCGTTGGCGCTGAGGTCGAGGTTGGAGCAATCGTTGCCGTCGGCGCAACTTGCGTCGCCGTCGGCGGCACGGCGGTTGGACTCGGCAACGCCGTCGTTGCCGTCGGCGTTGGAGCCGGCGGTTGACCACACGCAACGAGCGCGAGCAAAAGCAGACCTACGAACCATAATCGCAAGTTCATCTGTTTCTCCTCCGTCCCACATCCAAAAATTATTTCAGATGTTCGGGTCCAAATCGATCCGGCAGGATTTGCCTCATCGTAAATCTCTTGCGCCGATTTCCCCGCACTGTCGCAAGGAGGACCATCGCATCGTCGTCGGCAAATTCCGAAAAGACCTGGCGGCACGATCCGCACGGCGAGCCACCATTCGACGTGACGACCACGAGCGCGACCAATTCGCGTTCGCCCTCCGAGACCGCCTTGAAAATGGCGACGCGCTCGGCGCACAGCCCGGTGGGATACGCCGCATTTTCCACGTTGCAGCCGGCATAAATCTTGCCCGACTTGGCGAGGACTGCCGCTCCGACGGCGTAATGCGAGTACGGCGCGTACGCGTTCGCGCGCGCGACGCGCGCCGCGTCGACCAACTCTACCAAATCGCGCTTCATGGAATCGCCTTGTCCAATTTACGAA
>DAIDTM010000630.1 GCA_027457205.1 Anaerolineae bacterium
GATCTCGGTCACCTGCTTCGTCATCCTGGCTTCGTCCAACTCGATCTTCAATTGCTCGATCTGCCGCTGCAAACGTTCCTCGCGCTCCTTCGCTTCGCGCAGTGTTTTTTCGTACAGGACGGCGCTTTCAATGGCGGGTCCCGCCTGCGACGCCAGCGTGTTCAGTAGTTTGAGGTCCGCTGCCGTGTAGAGAACGGGCGTCATGCTGCACAAGACGATCACTCCAGTCACCGCCTGTTTGGCTTTGAGCGGCGCGCAAACGAGCGAGCTGATCGGGTTTTCGCGCTCGATGTAACGCGGGTCGGCGCTCGCATCGTTGACGATTTCCGCCCTGCCGCTCTGCGCGACCACATCGATGATGAGATCGGCGCACGCGAGCGGGCTGGGCTGCTGCGCCGCGCTGCCAAAGGCAGCCACGGTTTCCAGCGCGCGGTGGGTCTCATTCAACAGCATCACCGATCCGCCGGTCGCTTTGATCAACGCGTTCGCTTCAGCCAGCACCTTCTGCGCGACCGGACCGAGTTCCAGCGATACGGCGAGGCGCTCGGACAGATTGTACAGCAGATTGATCTCGCGGTACAACCCCAGCACTTCGTTCGCCAGCGATTTCTTCTCCGCTTCTTTCGCGGCGAGCTGCGCGAGCAGCGCGGCGAGCGCGGCGGCTTGCTTGCCGCCCATCACCCAGCCAAGAATTTCACCCTCGAATTCAATCGGATATTTCTGGATATGACTGGGATGCGGCGCGCCGACCAACGCGTTGCCCTCCGCGTCGACGACGTGCAGCGTTGGATCGAGCGCGCGCAGCATTTCGATGATGTTGGACGCCGTGTCGCCTTTCTTGCCGGCGAATCGTTTGAGCTTGACCCGCGCCATCGCGTTCTATTTCCTCTCTGCCTGATTTTGCGCGCTGCTGGCGAGTTACGGAAACACCAGCCGCACCGTGCACGCCGCGCCGCTGATAGGCAAAATGATCGCGCCGTTGGAAAGCGCGAGGTCGGTCGCGTGCTTGCCGTTCCCGGCATCAACTTCCACCACCACCGGCAAACCTCTGGACGCGCCTTCGGGTGTGATCTGGTGCGCCCACACCTTGAGCTGCTGCGCGTTCGTGGCAGGCAATGCGAAACTGGCGGCGCGCAGCGCAGCGAATGCCGGCACGCGACCGGTGAACGCGGTCGATTGCTGCGCGTCGGAGGCGTATTCCAGTTTTACCGCGGCTGCCGCCGGCTCGCCGCGCGCAGTGACGTTGAATTCGTCCTGACCGCCCAGCCGCCGATCCTGCCGCAGTTCGATCACGACGCGCGGCTCGAGCGCGCCGCGGCGCAAGATCAAAAGCGTCATCCCCAGCACGATCAAGCCGGTGACGAGCGCGACTGCACGCAGCCACGGTTCCTGCCAGATGACCAGCCCGTGGACGAGAATGCTACCCCAGAAGAAAAGGTACGTCCCGGCGATGACGACCGGGCTGCCCAACCATCGAAAGACAACGGTCGGCGCAAAATCGCCTTTGCGCCGCGTCGCTGCCAACAGTAGCACCGGAAAGATTCCGCCCAAGAGCGGCAGCGCTAGCGCGCTCACGGTACCGAGCAGACTGGCGAACGATCCCGCGCCGGTCAGCGTGAGCCATTGCGTCAAAAGAAATGCGACGACGACTGGACTGATCGAAAATAGAAATCGCCTGCGCTCGCTCGCCGCGCTCATCGATGCGCGCGGCGCGGGCAATCGTTCCTGAATCAGATAGTACAGTCCCAACGAAACTTGAATCGATGCCAAACCCAGACTGAGAATGACCAGCACCGATCCGATCAGCAGCACGCCCGCGCCGATCTTGGTGGCGAGCGGTTCCAAGACCGTCCCGGTCGTGCGCGCCAGAGTTTCGCCGGGAATCGCGCCGTTCATCGTAACCATCCACAACAACGCAATCAGCATGAAAACGAAAATCGCCGCGACGCTGCCCCCAATCCACGACCGCGCACTCGGATCGCGCCGGAGGACGACCGGTCCGTACGACGCGACCAGGAAATGCGAAAAATACGTCGATAACATCACGCCGACCACTGCGCCCAGCGCCGCCGGATTGAACGATGGTCCCGGCAAGATCGACGCGCTGCCGTTGAGTAGATTGGCGGACTGGAAGTACGGCAACGCCAGCAGCGGAATGATTACGATCGCGATGAGGTTGACGAAAACGATCAGCAGCGTGGAAGAGACGGTCGAATTGAACGACCGGCGCGAGAGAAAGTACAGGCAGACGGCGAAGAGCGCGGCGACCCATATTTCCGCCGGTACCCGCGTCGAGCTTTCGAGCGTGCCGGCGACGCCGAGATAAAAAATGATCAGCACCAAAAAGTTGTTGACCGCCATCGCCGCGGTGAGGAGGACCGAGCCGGCGCTCCCGAGGTATTCATCCACCAATTGCCCCAGGAATCCCAACCCAAAGCGCGCTGTGCCGCTGCGCGCGACGGCTTCTGCGAGCGCGGCGACGGTTACCATATTGATCATGCCAAAGAGAATGACGAGCGCGATGCCGGCGAGGGGTCCGAGACTCGCGAGCACGATCGGCAGCGCGAGCAAACCAGGCGCGCCGGGAAGCGTCAACATAAACGCGACCCAGAACGGCGGCAGGTTTTCCAATCGTCGGTTCAGCCGCGCCCACGCCCAGCGCAGATGATCGAGCGCGGAAATCGTCGGCGCGTAGATCGTCGCGAGCGGCTGATCGTACAGCGACTGGTACGCTTGCTGGACCGGCGCGCTATCCCAGCCGAGTGCGCGCCGCAACGCGGGCACGGAGTCGTGGGTGAACAGATACTTTTCGCTGACGAGCCGGGTTATCGCTGCGCGCGCGTTTGCGTCCGGCGGGACGAGCGACGCCCACTGCGGCGCGTAATGCTCCAGGTCTTGGACCGTCGGTTGCACCAGCGTCTCGCGTCCGTGCGCCAGCGCCTCCAGCAGGGCGTCGCTGCTGGGCGCAGCGGCAACCTCGGGCGGTGCGGGCGCGGCAGTCGTCCGGTAGATCGCCGTCTCGCGCTGCGCCTGCTGCCGCAGGTGCGCGGCGCGGTTCTCGATCGCAAAGAGCAGAATGCTCGCACGCCGGGCGGGAAAGCCGGTAGCCGCTTCTTCGCGCAATAGTATTTCGAGCACATCAGATGCCATTCAATCTCCGCGACGATGGCTTAACCTCCCGCGGATTGCAAACCTGCGGGAGGTTGATTAGAATCAGGAAAACTCGACCTGCACCTGGATGGATGAATCACGCGCCGGGTCGATCGGCAAGAACGTCTGTCCATCGGAATCATCCGATTCGACCAGGCGCGTCTCCGCGCCCGTGCGGATTTGGACGCGCGCGGGCAGCCGCCGTGATTCTTCCTGCGCCGAAACTTGATGTACCCACACTTTTAATTCACGCACCGCCGGCAAGCGCGCTTGAAAGGTCGCCAAACGCAGCTGCGAAAAAGTTTCCAATTTGCCGGTCGCCGCGTGCACCTGTTTTGCGTCGTCGCTATAGTCCAAACGCACGTCCGCCAACAGCGGCTTGCCGCACGCGGTGATGTTGAAACTCGCCGCCAGGTCTGGGTTGCGCTCGACGCGGACTTCCAGGACGGCGCGCGGCGTAAACGCGCCGCGACGAATAAAGACGCCGGTCGCGATCACGATGCCAACGCCGATCCCCAACGCGAGCAGCCGCTGGAAAGGGTCTTGCCAGATGAGCAGACCGTGTAAAAAGAAGTTGAGCACGAATAGCAAATAGATGCCAGCGACGACGATAGGATTTCCCAGAAACCGGAACACCGTCGCCGGAATAAAATCACTCTTGCGCCGGCTGGCGACAAGCATCAGCATCGGCAAAACGCCGGCGAGCAGCGGCACAGCGAGCGTGCCCAGGATGCCCAGCGGCGCCGTGAACGATTCCTGATGATTCGCCAGCAGCCATTCGATCACCAGAAACACCAGCCCGGTCGGCGCGACCGCCAACCAGAATCGACCTGGATGGCTCGCCGCGGCGTACTTGAGCCAGCTGGCAAGGTCGGCGCGCGCGGGTTTGATCGATCCATCTTCTGAGGGAGTCGGCTCGGGCAGCCACTCGCGCACCTGATTGAACAGCGCGAGCGAATACTGAATCGATCCCATGCCCATTCCGAGAATGACAAACGCCAGCCCGAAGATGTTGATGCTGGGACCGACGACCGCCGCGAGCGGAGTCAGCGCGGTGCCTGTTTGCGCCGCGAGAATCGACGGCGCGACCGAACCGTTCACCGCCACGACCCAGATCGTGTAGAGCGCGATGGAAACGAGCATCGCGCTGAGCGCGCCCCAGATCAGCGAGCGCCCGCTCGGATCGCGGCTGAGGACGATCCGCGCCGATGTGCCGGTGGAGGTGTGCCCAAAGTACGAGGTCAGGATGACGCCGAACATCAAACCCAGAATGGACGGATCGAACGGTCGTCCGTTGACAAACGGTAGATTGACGTACATCAAATTTGAAAGGCGCGTGTGCGGCAACGCCAGCAACGCGATGAGCAAGATCAAGCCGATGTTCACCGCGCTGATGATGAGCGCGGACGCGATGGTGGCATTGAGCGATTGACGGTACAAAAAATAAAACTGCACGAGGAACAGCGCGGCAAGCCAGACCACGCCGGGCAATGGCGTCGCGCCGGCAAGCGCGGTGGACACGCCCACGTCGTACACCATCAGGACGACGAAACTCAGCGTCAGGAGCGCCAGCGTGAGAATGACCGCGCCCGCGCTGCCCAGATAATCGGCGACGACGCGTCCAAAGTACGTGTTGCCGTACCGCACGTTGCCGTTGCGCGCGACGGCTTCCGCGAGACTGGCAATCGTCAGAACGTTGACCATTCCCAGAACGATCAACTGCACGACGCCGGCGATGGGACCGATCTTGGCGAGCGCGATCGGCAGCGCGAGAATGCTCGCGCCGACCGTCTCGGTCAGCGTCAGCGCGAACACCATCCAGAACGGGGGTAGGTTGTCCAAACGATACGCGATGCTAGACCACACCCAGCGCAGCCGTTCCAGCCGGGACACGTCCGGCGCGTAAATGTCCGCAAGTGGGAATCCGTACCGGCTCTGAAAGCTCTGCTTGACCGCCGCGTCGTCCAGCGCGAGCGCGCGGCGAATCCCCGGGATCGTTCGATGCGTAAAAATGTACTTTTGGCTGATGAGGTAAGCGACCGCCGCGCGCAGACCCGGATCGGGTGAGACGAGCGACGCCCACTGCGCGGCGTAGCGTTCCAGGTCTTGGATCGTCGGCTGCACGGGCAGATCCCGCCCTTGCGCCAAGGCGTCGAGAAACGCGCGCTCTTTCGCCTCCGCCGCTTTCTCGCTGATGAAACGCGCGGCGGCTTGGCGTGACTGGAGCACCAGCTGAGCCGTCCGCCCTTCGACGGCAAAGAGCAGCGTGCTGGCGCGCTTGGCGGGCAGTCCGCCCAGCAATTCTTCGCGGGATAGAAAAGCCGATTCGTCAGCGGACATGGCGCTACGCGATTTGCGCGGCGATTTGTTTGTAGAGCGCCGTCATCGGATGATTCGGATAGCGCGCGGAAAAAATGCCGCCGCTCGCCAACTCCATCATCTCGTTCGAGTGCGGCAGCACCGCCGCAACGTCGCAGCCGTACGCTTGCTCGACTTTTTGCTTGACCGCCGCCGGATCCAGACTCGGCGGCGTCTTGTTGACGACGAGCAGCATCTTGGGCACGCGCAGTTCGCGCGCGACGCGGACGGTGACGCCGGTGCCTTCATAGTCCTGCTGGTCAGGACGCAGGACGATGAACAGCAGTCGCGAGATGACGAGCGAGAGCAGCGTCTCTTCGTTTAGCCCGGGATGCGTATCGATGATGAGCGTATCCAGCGACAGGTCGCTTACGAGTTGGCGCAAGCCGCCGGTCAGCATCTGCGCGTCGTACCCCTCGCGCAGGACGCGCGTGATCTCGCCCGGTTTGCTGCTGGAGGGCACGAGAAACACCTTGCCCTTGACATCCGCGCCGACGGCGGCGGTGACATCCTGCGCGGCGTCCTTGATCTGGACCTTGTGCCACAGATAATCGTTCAACGACGATTTGATCTTGTCGCCTTCCAAACCAAAAAGAATATGAATGCCCGGCGATTGAATGTCGCTGTCGATGACGCCGACGCGCTGTCCCTGCATCGCCAGCAACGCGGCGAGATTCGCGGTCGTATTCGATTTGCCGGTCCCACCGCGATAGGAATGGATCGAAACGATGTTAGCCAACGATTTGCTCCTTCATCATCGGTTGAACTTTTTTACCAGCGTCAATATATTGCCCCGACCATTCGGCTTGAACTCGTGGCGCGTCTGATCGACCATGTGCCGGATCAAATGCCAGCCCAGTCCGCCGATCTGGCGTTCTTCCAAACCGGTGGTCAGGTCTGGCGGCGGCACGTTGTCCGGCGAAAACGGTCGCGCGTCGTCCGCGATCGTCAGCGTGATTTGCCCGCCGCTGGCATGGAACGTCAGCGCGATGGGACCGGGCGGCGCGCCGGCGTAGCCGTGAATGATGATATTCGAGCACGCTTCTTCCATCGCCAACGCCAGCGCGTAGGCGGTCGATTCATCCGCGCCTGCCTCGCGGCACGCCGCATCGATAAAATCGTGCAGCCGTTCCAGGTCTTGCAGACGCGCGCGCGGAAGCTTGATCTTTTTGTCCATCGGCTAAACTCAGGCGACGCGCTTGGCGATCACGATCGTCACGTCGTCGAACGGTGGAATGTCGCCGGTAAATTCGCTAAGTGCGCGGTTAAGCGCACGCAGAATCTCCTCCGGCGAATCGCCGGGGTGATCGAGAAGGACGCGCTGCAGGCGCTCCTCCCCAAATTGCTCGTCCTGCGCGTTCACCGATTCGGTGACGCCGTCGGTGTAAAAGAGGATGAAATCGCCACGGCGCAATCGCACCGAGCGCTGCTTGTATTTGTACGCGTCGTCGAAGCCAACCATAATGCCGGTGCGCGTCAACTCGGTCAACTTTTTTCCAGCGGCGTGATAGAACAGCGGCGGATTATGTCCCGCGTTGATATACGTCAATCGATGCGCGTCCGGGTCGAGCTGACCGTAGAAAAGCGTGACGAACATTCCGCCGGTCGAATCGGCGCAGACTAGCCGGTTCGCCCGGTTCATGCCATCCTTCGGCGACGGCGCGGCGAGCGTGCTCGCGCGCAGCGTGCTGCGCGTCAGCGCCATAAACAGCGCGGCGTGCATCCCCTTGTCGGACACATCGCCGAGCGCAAAACCAAGCTGTCCGCCGTCTCTTTCGATGAAATCGTAGAAATCGCCGCCGACTTCGCGCGCGGGCTGCCAGTACGCCGCAAACGCCCAGCCGGGAACGCGCGGCGTTTCGCGCGGTATCAGACTCGCCTGCACGTCGTGCGCGAGTTGCAGTTCGCGTTTCATTCGCTCCCGTTCCAGCGATGCCTGATGCAATTGAGAGTTTTCGACGGCGACCGCGGCTTGCCGCGCGAGCGCGGTGAGCAGTCTTTCGTCACTGGCGGTGAACTCGTCCTGACCTTCCAGCCGTCCCAGCAGAACGCCGCCGAGAACTTGGTCTTGCGTTTTCAGCGGCGACCACAGGATCGCGGCGTATGCCGGCGAGGTCGCCGGCAGCGCGGTCAGAATTTGTGGGCGGTCGTTGAGCGATGGCTGGATGGATTCGGCGCGTGCGATCTCGTTCAGCGCGGCAGCGCGCTCCGCGCCAAAGCTCGATTTGATTTCCCGGTGCGTATCGCCCGGTTTTGCCGATAACAGCACCAGCCCCGCGTCCGCGCGGATAACGTGATTGCTCTCTTCGAGCACCATTCGCGGAATCGCCTCCGGGTCGAGCGCAAGTCCGATAGTCTCACTGACGCGGTACATCAAATTGATCTCGCGGTAGCGATCCAGCGCCTCGGCGGCGACATCGCGCTTTTCCAGCGATTCGGTCAGGAAGATATTGAGACTGTGATGCAGCGCGCGTTCGAGCGCGTGGCTGCGCGCCGGCTGATGATCGAACACGACCATCGCGCCAATGAGATGCGAGTCGGCGCACAGAGGATAAAGGCGGTGGTGATCGATCTCAATCGTCTGGTTCGCGTCGAGCGATTTGACCAGACTCGCCAGGTCGGTGCCGGACTGCGCCCAGTTCGCCGTGCTGACGAAGAGACTGCCATCCGCGCGCGCCAGCGCAAGCGCGATGTCGGAAACGGATTCCTCGATCGAGTGGATGAGCGCCATTGCTTCGCGGCGGCTGAGCAAGCGGGACAGGGTCAGATTTTCGTTCGCGTTCACGCGGGGACGGTCCAGTTGAGTTTCTTGGTGAGTATCAAGCGATTTCCCTCTTCGGTGGTTTGATAGTCGACGTGATCCATCGTCTTGTAAATAAAGAACAAACCGAACCCGCCGGTGTCGCGGTCTTCCAGTCCTGCGCGGGCGTCCGGCGCGTCGGGTTCATACGGCTCGAAGGGATGACCAAAGTCGGTGATCGTCACGACGACTTGCTGCGGCGCAAATTCCAAATCCAGGATCAGCGAGCCGGGATTCATCCCGGCATAGCCGTGCGTGATGACATTCGTGCACGCCTCGTCCATCGCGAGTTTGAGATCGTAGCACGTCGCCGAGTCGATGCCGCGCCGCTGGCACGCCGCGTCGATGAAATCGCGAAAGACTGCCAACGTTTCCAGTTGTGCCGCGCGCGTGATCCGTAGTTTGTCGCTCATAGAGAGTTCCAATTGGGTAGGGGCGATCCGGCGGGCTGCCCCTACCTGTCAATAGATCGCGTCCGGAAAAGTATTCACGCCGGCGTGGCGTCCCACTTGCTTGACCATCCGCACGTCATTCCACCGCGTGTCCAGCGCGCTCAGGATACCATCCTGGATCGCCCACGCCCTGCCGCGCACCGTGCGCCACTGGTCGGGCTGGCGGAATGGGGTGCTGCCGTCCAGCGCGGCGTGCAGCTTGCCGCCGGGCTGAAATTCGCGCTGGATGTCGTCCATCAACTTGTGCCCGCGCATATACGCGAAACCGCGCCGCTCGAACACCCAAGCGGACGCGTACGTCAGCGGCTCGAGCGTGACCGCGTGGTGCGACAGGAATGACAAGAAAGTGTCCAGCTGCTGGAAAAATAACTGCGACGCGCTCAGCCCGGCGCGAATCTGTCCCGGCGCGAGACCGGCGCGCATTGCGCGTTCATCCTCTGCAAGATTCCGGCGGACGGTACCAAAATACGTGGGCTTGCCTTCGTCGTCGTAATCGGTGCGAAAACGCGGACTTGCTGGATCGTTCAGCAGCAGCAAGTTGAGATCGATGCCGTTGAACGCGTTGTCCGCAAGCTCGACGTTGAAAAAGACATCGCTGGCATCCGGCGCGTCCTTGATCGCCAGGTTGACCACGCCCTTGTCCACTTCGGCGGCGAGAATCACCTGTGGATTTCCATCGAGTCCGTTCCACGTGATGGGATTGATATTGGCGCGCGTGAGCAAACTGGCGGGAATCAGCGCGCGATAGATACGTCGCTTGGCGTCTGCCGGCAGACCGTTGATCCCGCGAATGGAAATCGGCAGCGCATAATCCCCGATGAGCTGACCGACGGACAATTCCTCGGGGTCGGGTGCGACTTTGAGCGGCTGTTGTCTTAGGCGTAAACGCTGAAACACAAATCGGTATCCAACGGAGTTGAGTTATCCCTTGTAGCTCGCGACGGCGGTTGGAACATCGGAATAAAATTTCAGGATGCTCGTAAACCCGCTCAACTCAAAAACTTTTTTCACGTTTGGCTGGACCGCGGCAAGCCGCACATCGCCGCCGCGCTGACGCGCCTCTTTCGTCGCGTTCAGGAGCGCGCGCAGCCCCGCGCTGCTAGTGTATTCGAGCGCGGCGAGATCGCCGATCAGATTGGCGCGACCTTCCGCCAATTGCCCGTTGAGAAACTCGGTCAGTTGGGGAGACGTCATCGCATCCAAACTACCCACAATCGACACCACCGTCGCCGTGCCACGATCTTCCTGCTTGATATCCATTCTGTCTCTCCTGAGTGGACGTTTTACAACGTCAAGCCCAATACCTCATTCGCTTTGGCAAGCAACTCGTCCGGATCGAATGGCTTGGTCATGTAAATATTTGCGCCGACATCTGCGCCGCGCTGCCGGTCAAATTCTTGCCCCTTGGCGGTCAGCATCACGACGTAAACGTCTTCCATA
>DAIDTM010000631.1 GCA_027457205.1 Anaerolineae bacterium
GGCGCGCGCGCGCCGGCTTCGATCTCTGCAATCTGTTTGGCAAAATTCGATGTGACGAACTGCTCGTTCTGCCGCGGTCCGATGTGGTTGGAGGGGCGCACCCGCACGACGTGCAACGCGTGACTCAGAAAATATTGCAGCCCCAGAAAATCCTGTCCGATTTTGCTGACGCCGTACGGGCTGTCGGGATGGAGCGGCGCGTCTTCGCTTACCGGCAGCCGGCTTGGATCGACGCGCCCGTACTCTTCAAAGGAGCCGATCACGAGAATGCGCGCGGTAGACTTGGCTTGCGCGGCGGCATGCAGCAGGTTCACTTCCGCGCGCAGGTTCACCTCGATGGTGCCCCACGGGTCTTGCCACGAAAGCGGCGGAAATGCCTGACCGGCGAGATGATAAATCCGGTCGGGCTGCGCCTGCGCAAGCAGCGCTTGGGCGAATCGTAGCTCGCGTAAATCGCCTTCGATAAACGTGACGCGCCCGTCAAGGTGGACGATGTTCTCGCAATTGCCGAACACCCCGCCAAATATTTCTACGTTCCCCTGAGCCAGCAGAAAATCAGCCAGGTGGCTGCCGGCAAATCCGTTGAGACCCGTAATCAACGCGCGCAAGCGTTTCTCCTCGTTGAGTCTGACGTTCTGTTTCATTATACCTTAACTTGCCTCGATTCGCAAAACGTTTGCGGGTTTGCCGCCTCGCTCAACCTGTGCTACACTTGCCCCCGTGCGTTCCACTCCGAAAACCTTGCTCTGGTTTGCCCTGCTGCTGATCGCCGCGTGCGCGCCGACTCCCAAGCGCGTCGTGATCTTGGTCGATGGCGAACGTCGTGTGGTGGAGACGCAAGCCGCCACGGTCCAAGATGTGCTGAACGAGCAGAACATCACGCTGGGCGATAACGACCGCGTCGATCCGCCGGTATTTGCCCCCATCGCCCGCAGCGCGACGATCACCGTCACGCGCGTCCAGCTCAAAGTACAAGTCGTGCGCCAGCCGATTCCCTTCACGCGCCAACTCGTCCGCGACGAGTCCTACCCAGCCGATCAGATGCGCATCGTGCAGCTCGGCGCGAACGGCACCGTCGAAATCACCTACACCCTTACACTCGAAGACGGCAAGGAAACATCGCAACGCGAGACCGGGCGCAGTATCATTCGCCAGCCCAAAGACGAAATTCTCGCCCTCGGGACGCAGGGCAGTTTGCCTTCCGTTCCCTTGACCGGCAGCATCGTCTATCTCGCCAACGGCAACGCGTGGGTAATGCGCCACTCCAGCGGCGAAAAACGTCCGCTCACATCGACCGGCGATCTGGACGGGCGCGTCTTTTCATTGTCCGCCGATGGACGTTGGCTGCTTTTCTCGCGCGCGGGAGATTCCAACTCGAACGGACTGAACACGCTCTGGCTGATCGATACGCTCGTTCTGGGCGAAGCGCCGCGCGCGCTGCCGATCAACGATGTGTTGTACGCGCAGTTGTCGCCGGACGCGCGCAGTATCGCGTATTCGACCGGCGAAAAGACGCCGGGCGCGCCGGGCTGGAAAGCGCACAACGATCTGCTGGTCGCGCCGCTGGTCGTGAGCGACACCGTTCCGCTCAAACCGCCGCAAACGATCTGGAAGTCCAGCGTACCGGCGCCGTACAGTTGGTGGGGCACGAATTTTGCCTGGTCGCCGGATGGTCGGGCGATTGCGTACGCGTTCGCCAACGAGATCGGCTATATCGATCTCACGAACCGCGCTTCGTCCGATAACCCCGCGCCGCGCCGCGTGCTCAAGCGTTTCGCGCCGTTCCGCACGCGCGCCGACTGGGTGTGGATGCCGCAGATTGCCTGGTCGCCGGACAGTCGATTTATCATCGGCGCGGCGCACGCGCCGTTGGGCAATCCGAGCGTCGCCACCGACGATCCCACGTTCGAGGTGTGGGCGCTCGCGCGTGACGGCACGGTGAACGCGCCGCTGGCAAAGCAAACCGGTATGTGGGCAGCGCCGGTGTGGTCGCCGCCGGACGCGCGCGGCGACAGCCACATCGCCTACGGCGTCGCGCTCGCGCCGAGCGACAGCGAGCGCAGCCGCTACGCGCTGGACGTGATGGACCGCGACGGCGGCAACAAAACGCAAATCTTTCCGACCTCCAATGAAAATGGGCTTGTCGTCGTACAAGTAGCGTGGTCGCCGGACGCGCGGCAACTCGTCGCGGTGCGCGATGGCGATCTATGGCTGTACGATTTCTCGTCGGGAAGCTGGTCGCCGCTCACCGCGAATGGCGCGTCGTCGCTCCCGCGGTGGGGCAAGTAAAACTGGGTTTCACATGGTTTCAAATCGTCTGACATCGTTTCATGTTGTTGGGCTATTTGAAACTCTTTGGAACAACTCGAAACCACATGAAACGAAATCTTGTCGTCGCTATTTTCTGTGCTGCCATCATTTTCGTTGTGGCGTTCATTTCCTATCGAATCGTTCGGGACGAGCAGACGCAGACGCGCGGCGTGACGTACGGGGCGTCGATCAAGCCGCCGCTCGCACCAGCGACCATTGGCGTCAACGTCTCGCTCGATCAGTATTCGAGCGAAGCTGATTTGCGCCGCGCGCTCGAGCTGATTCACGGTAGCCGATTCTATCTGGCGCGCCAGCATTTTTACTGGAGCGAGATCGAGCCGCAGCCGGGTGTGTTTCAGTGGGACAAGTGGGACCGCATCGTCAATCTCGCCGGCGAGTACGGGATAGAATTGACCGCGGTGTTGGACACGTCGCCAGCATGGGCGCGCGCGCCGGGCGACCAAGACCTTGTGACCGCGCCGCCGGTCAACGTCGACGATTACGCGCGGTTCGTCGCGGCGTTCGTCCAGCGGTACGGCAGCCGCGTGTATCGGATTCAACTGTGGGACAATCCGAACATCCAGCCGTTTTGGGGGCACCGCAACGCCGACGCGATCCAGTACACCGCGCTCTTGCGCGCTGGCGCGATCGCGGCGCGCGCGGTCGATCCCGCTGTCAGCATTATCTCGGCGGGACTCGCGCCTAACGACGAGTTGATTCGCGGTCATCCCGATTACTCGGACATTCTGTTCTTGCGCGAAATGTACGACGCCGGCGCGCAGCCGTACTTTGACATCCTCGGCGCTGAACCGTACGGGATGTGGAGCGGACCCGACGACCGCCGCGTCGCGATGGACGTTTTCAATTTCTCGCGCGCGATCCTGCTACGCGAGGAGATGGTCGCGCATGGCGACGCGTCCAAGCCGATGTGGGCGGTCGAGTTTGGCTGGAACGCGCTGCCGCCGGACTGGCGCGGCAAGCCGTCGCCGTGGGGCACTGATACGCCGCAGAAACAGAACGCGCGGCTCGTCGCCGCGGTGCAGCGCGCGCGGAGCGAATGGCCCTGGATGACCGCGCTGATCGTCCAGACCTTTCAACCGAACGCGCCGAGCGACGATCCGATCTGGGGTTTTGCGCTTTTCGATAAAAATTTTCAGCCGACTCCGTTGATGACTGGCGTCGAGGACGCCATGACCGCGCCGTTTCAGCCCGCCACGTTTGATTTCACGCGTTTCTACGCCATCCTCGCCGCGCTGCTCGTCGGCGCGCTGGTTGCCGTTTGGCGCGGCGCGGTTGCCGCCGTCGCGCTCCTGCCGGCGATTCAAAACGCGTGGCGCGCGATTGAAGCACGCTTTATCGCGCTGCCGGAGATCGCGCAATTCGCGCTGCTCGCGTTCGGCGTCGTCGCGTTTTACTATTCGCCGAATGTCGTCCTGAATTTCGCGCTGCTCGCGCTCCTCGTCTTTCTGTTTGCGCTGCGCCTCGATCTTGGCTTGGCAATCGCCGTCTTTACGATCCCGTTCTACTTGCTGCCCAAAACGCTTCTCGGCTCGGCGCAATTTTCGTTGATCGAGGTGCTGACGTTGGTTGCGGTCGCGGCGTGGACGGTGAGGCAAGTAACAAGTGAAAAGGCAAAAGGCAAATTTGACTTTTCGCTTTCTACTTTTGACTTGGCGATCATCTTCTTCGTCTTGCTCGGCGTCGTCTCTGTCCGAATGGCGGGCAACTTTGGCGTGGCGATGCGCGAGTTTCGCGTGATCGTCATCGAACCGGCGCTGCTGTACGGATTGATTCGCGCGTCGAGTCTCACGCGGCGCGACGTGTGGCGATTGGTGGACGCATTCATCCTGTCCGCGGTTGCCGTGTCGCTCATTGGACTGTACCAATTCGTGTTCACAAATTACGTGATCGTCGCCGAGGGCGTGCGGCGCGTGCTCGCGGTCTACGGCTCGCCGAACAATCTCGCGCTCTACCTCGACCGCGCGCTGCCGCTCGTCATTGCACTGGCGTTGTTTGTCGGCGAACGGCGGCGGCGCGCCGCATACGCCTTTGCCGCCCTTCCGATAGCGCTGGCGGTGTATCTCACCTACTCGCGCGGCGCATGGCTAGGCATCGGCGCGGCATTGGTCTTCATCGGCTGGTTGAGCGGACGGCGTGTGCGGCTGGCGCTTGCCGCGTTCCTCGTCATCGCCCTGATCGCGCTCATTCCATTTTCACAGACCGCGCGATTCCGATCGCTCTTTCAAGAAGGCACCGGCACCGGCTTTTTCCGCGTCAGCGTTTGGGAATCCGCAGCGGCGATGATTCGCGATCATCCGGTCTTTGGCGTGGGGTTGGACAATTTTCTGTACGAGTACCCCAAGTACATCAAGCCGGATGCGTGGCGCGAGCCGAATCTCGCGCATCCGCACAATATCGTTTTGGATTTCTGGGTGCGGCTGGGAATCGGCGGGGTCGTGGTGCTGGCGTGGTTCTTGATCGAGTTCTATCGGCGCGGATTCAAGAAGTTGGGGAGACTTGCCGGGATGGAGCGCGCGTTGGCGCTTGGATTGATGGCGAGTATGACTGCCGCGCTCGCGCACGGAATGATCGACGCCGCGTACTTTTACGTCGATCTCGCGTTTGTGTGGATGCTGACGCTGGCGGTGATGATGCAACTGGGAGATCAGGAAATTGGGTGATTAGGCGGTTGGGTAGTTCGCCCCTCGTTTATTTGTCATTTGCCCATTTGTCATTTATAATTGCGCCACATCGCTTGTGGAGGTATTTCACCAATGCGGATTCTCATCACTGGCGGCGCGGGCTTTATCGGCTCGCACCTGTGCGATTATTTTCTGGCGCGCGGCGAAGAGGTGATCGCCGTCGACAATTTCATTACCGGCAGTCCAGACAACATCGCGCATTTACAAAATCACCCGCACTTTCGATTCATCCGGCAGGATGTGACCGAACATCTGCGCGTCGATGGTTACATCGACGCGGTGCTGCACTTTGCGTCGCCTGCCAGCCCGGTCTCGTACATCGCGTATCCCATCCAGACGCTCAAAGTTGGCGCGCTGGGTACGCACAAGGCGTGCGGACTAGCGCGCGCCAAAGGCGCACGATTCTTGTTAGCCTCGACGTCGGAAGTGTACGGCGATCCGAAAATTTCGCCGCAGTCCGAAGACTACTGGGGCAACGTCAACCCGATCGGTCCGCGCGGCGTCTACGACGAAGCCAAGCGCTACGCGGAAGCGATGACGCTGGCGTACCATCGCGCGCACAACCTCGACACGCGCATCGTCCGCATCTTCAACACCTACGGTCCGCGCAATGCGCTCGATGATGGGCGTGTCGTGCCGAATTTTGTGGGGCAGGCGATTCGCGGCGAGCCGCTCACGGTACACGGCGACGGCTCGCAGACGCGTTCCTTCTGCTACGTGTCCGATCTGGTCGAAGGCATCGCGCGCTTGCTGGCATCGAACGAGTTGTTGCCGGTCAATATCGGCAATCCGAACGAGATGACGATTCTGACCTTCGCGGAGAAAATCAACGCGCTCACCGGCAACAAGGCGGGCATCAAGTTTCAACCGCGCCCGGTGGACGACCCCAATCGCCGCTGCCCGGACATTTCCAAAGCCAAGCGCGTCCTGGGCTGGGAACCGACGGGAGGGCTGGACGAAGGGCTGGAGAAGACGATTGCGTATTTTGCCGAGAAGATGAAACGGAAATAGTCAGTTGGTCGCCTGGTCATCTAGTCACATAGTCAGTTGACTACCTGACCACACGACTATCCGACTATCGGACGGGTATGATTCATGTGGAGACTGCGCGGCATAATCTGAACTGGCTCTGGCTCGCGCTGGCTTTTCTCGCAACCGCCGGCGCGTTGATTGTTTTGCCGCTGACGAGCGCGGTGCTCGCGATCGGCGGCGCGCTCGCCGCGCTTGCCATCCTGCGTTTTCCCGAACTGGCGCTATACGCGCTCGTCTTCGCCGTGCCGTACGGCTCGTTGTTTCCGGTCTCTGTCGGCGCAGGCAATCTGACGGCGGTCGATCTGCTGGTTGCGCTGGTGATCGCGCTGTGGCTCGCGCGGATGATCGTGCAGGATCGCGCCATCGTGATCCGCTGGCAGCCCTTGGCGCTGCCCTTCGCGCTCTTTCTCGGCGCGGCGCTCCTCTCGATGACCGTCGCGCTGTCGCTCCAATTCGCGCTAAAGGAATTTGCCAAATGGGCAGAGATGTTTGCGATGTACGTTTTCGTCGCG
>DAIDTM010000632.1 GCA_027457205.1 Anaerolineae bacterium
GTGCTCGTCACCTGCACGAAACGATTCATGCTCCAGCCGCGCCGCACCACGCCACCCTGATAAACCAGGTGCATCCGATTCTCGACGCCGGGCACGCCGTTCGGAATCTTGGCGAAATTGCCGATGCCCAGTTCCTTTTGCTTGGGCAGCCCTTTGAAACCTTCACGCATACAGAACGGACAATGATCGGTTGCAACCGTCTGTAAATCGTCCGCCGCGAGCGCGCGCCCCAGCGGCTCTTGATTGGCACGCTCGCGGATCGGTGGCGAGCAGACAAATTTCGCACCGTCGAAACTGCCGTCGGCGTACTGTTCAGCCGCGAGCCACAAATATTGCGGGCACGTCTCGCCGTACGCCGGCAAGCCACGGTCGCGCGCCCCGCGGATCTCTTCCATCGCCGTATGCGATGAAACATGGACGATGTACACTGGCACGCCCGCGAGTTCCGACAGCAGAATGACGCGGTGCGTCGCGTCGGCTTCTGCCTGATGCGGACGCGAGAGCAGATGATAGTTCGGCGTCGTCTTGCCCTCGGCGATCAATTTCTGAACAAGGTAATCGATCACGCTGCCGTTCTCCGCGTGCATCATGACGAACCCGCCGTTCTTGCCGGCGCGCTGCATCGCTTTGAAGATCGTCCCGTCGTCGAGTTGCAGCCGGTCGGGATATGCGGTGAACATCTTGAACGAAGTCACGCCCTCGCGCACGAGTGCGTCCATCTCCGGCAGCAGATCGTCCGGCAGGTACGAGATGATCATGTGGAATCCGAAATCGATCGCGGCTTTCGGCTCCGCCTTTGCCATCCATTCGTCGAACGCCGCGTGCATCGACTTGCCGCGCGCCTGCGTCGGAAAATCGATGATGGTCGTCGTGCCGCCGTGCGCCGCGGCAATCGTGCCGGTCTCGAAATCGTCCGACGATACCGCCGCGCCGACATCGAGTTCCATGTGCGTGTGGCAATCGACGCCGCCGGGGATAATGTACTTGCCGCGCGCGTCGATCACGCGGTCGGCTTGCATTTGCAGGTTGCTGCCGATCAACTTGATCTTGTCATTCTCGATCAAGACGTCCGCGACGTAATCGTCCACCGCGGTAATGACGCGACCGTTCGTAATCAATGTGGTTGTAATTTCAAAACCCCAAGTTGAACCGCGAAGACGCGAAGAACGAAGCGACGTTTCTGCGTTTTCTTTGCGCTCTTTGCGCCCTTTGCGGTTTAATCCGTTAGTGACTTGTACACCTCTGCAAACTGCGCCGCCACGCGTTCGCGCGTGTACCGCTCGCGCACCCACGCCGCGCCGTTCGAGGCGAGCCGCGCCGCGAGCGCGCGGTCGTTCAGGACTTGCTCAACGGCGTCCGCGAGCGCCCGCGCGTCACGCTCCGGCACGAGCAAGCCGGTCTCGCCATCCTTCACAATGTCGGTCACGCCGCCGGAATTCGCGGCAATCACCGGCGCGCCGCATAGTAACGCCTCGGCGAGTACTAAGCCCATTCCTTCACGGATCGATGGCAGAACGAAAACCGCACATTCGGCGTAATGCAGCGGCAGTTCCTTCTGCGCCAGCGCGCCCAGAAATTCAACGCGGTCTTGCAGATTCAACGCGCGCGTTTGCCGTTCCAGCGCGGCGCGTTCCGGTCCATCGCCGATGATCTCCAATCGCGCCGCCGCGCCGCGGTCGCGTAGGATCGCCAGCGCATCGATCAGCGTGTCGATGCTTTTCTGCGCGGTAAGGCGAGCGACGGTTAAAACGAGGGGCGAGGGGCGAGGGACGAGTGATGAACTTGTAAAGAGCGGGCTAACCGGCATCGGAATCACACTCACCCGCGCCGCGTCTACCACGCCAAGCGTCAGCAACTGCTCCCGCAGGTACGTCGAACCGCAAGTCACCGCACGAGCACGCGCGAACGTGAACCGCGCAAGCGGCATCGCCCAGCGCGTGCGGCGCAGCATCTCGACATCGGTGCCATGCGTCGTGATGACGAGCGGCACGCGCGTCAGCATCGACACGAGCGCGCCGACCAAGCCGCCGGGCAGCCACCAGTGCGCGTGGAGGATTGATTCTGTCATTGCGAGGCGCGTTTTTCGCGCCGAAGCAATCTCCGTATTATTTGGGGATTGCTTCGCCGCTCCGCGGCTCGCAATGACTGGCTCTACTCCGCCAATCTCCGCCGAATACTGCGCCTTGGCAAACGCGAGGTCAATCGCCGCCAGTCCATCCACCGTCAGCTCAATCGCGTCGGCGTGTGTGGCAACCAGCGCGGTCAGCTCGCGCAAGATGCGCTCGACCTCACGCGCTTCGGCGCGCTCGAGTTCGCGCACGCGATTGCCCATCTCGACCACTGCCAGCGGCTCGATGAAGAGCGTCGCACCGCTCGCGCTCGTATCGTGGAC
>DAIDTM010000633.1 GCA_027457205.1 Anaerolineae bacterium
ATCCAAACGTATCCGTGATGCGCCAGCCGATCAACGCGCCGATCGCGCCCAGAACCGCATAGTAATACGCACGCATTCGCAGACTCATTTTGCTGCTCCTTCCTCTAGCGCCGCCGCGCCGCACGGCGTCGGCGTCTCCTCGATCACCGGCGTCAGGTTCTCCAGCTCGACGACGCTTTCTTCGTCCACATCGCTCAATTCAAAAAAGCCCACGTAACGGATCGGATCGAACTTGTTGCCGGTCTGCCAGCAAAAAAAGCCGGCTTGTTCATAGTACGGATCGACGACGAGCGCGACGTGGGTCGGATCGGCAAAAAAATTGCGGTGCAGCCAGGTATCGTGGCTGGAGAGAAACACGCCGAGACGCGGATGCGTGTGGTACCAGCCGACGATGCGTTTGCCGGGATAATGTTCTTCCAATTCTTTGTTCAGGTGAACCAGCGTGTTCTGCGTGAACGTGACGTGCGTCTGTCCCGAGTCGGTGTACAACGCCGGCAGTGCGTCCTGGATGACGATATAGGGACGCGGGCACATCGGGTCGACGCGCACTTCGCCGATCAGCACGCCGCCAACCTCGTTCTCCAGATCGCTTTCGGTGTGCTCGATGCATTTCGAGTACGCCGACTGCGCGAAGAACACTTCCACGCGGGGATCGACCTGGTTCTCGTACTTGGAAGCCCACTTGAGCGAAAGGTCCAGCGGCATCGGCTCGTCGATGAACGGCGTCGGCGTTTCGTCAATCAGTTTGATTCGCAAATTCGTTGTGGTCATCGGTCCTCCTTTGCTGGGGCGTCGATCAGCTTGATGCGCACGCGCGGGCGCGCGGCGTCTTTCCAACAATCCAGTTCCGCGAGCCGGAAGGGCTCGACTGGCGCATCGGGCTTGTCGACCTGATTGCCCTTCCAGACGAAAAACCCGGCGCGGTCGAGCGACGGATCGATCACCAGCGCGATCTGCCACGGCTGCTTGAAGAAATTCTGATGAATGAATAAATCCCAATGCGAGAGAAAGATGGTCCAGCCGGGATGCGTGTGGTACCAACCGACAATCGCCTTGTCTGGATATTGCGCTTCGCGCGTCTGATGAATCTTGAGCCAGGTGTTTTGTGTGAAGGTCAGATGCCCGCGCGCCTCGTTCGCAAACTCGGCGGGCAGCGCGTGCGTGACGACGAGGTACAGCGAGTTCTTTTCATCGCGGCGCACATCGCCCAGCAACACGCCGCCGACTTCGCGTTCGTGGTTTTGCCGCGCGTGCTGCGTGACCGCCAGATTTACGCGCTGGTGCATAAAGATCGGAAAGGGCGTGCCCTCGGGCTGCCAGCGCCACAGATTCGAATCGTCGGTTGGTAGCGGACAGGATGGGATCGGTGTTTGGTCGGGCGGCAGCGACACGCGGCGCGACGTTTTCGTTTCGAACACCGCGCTGGCGGGAAATACCGCCGCAGGTTCTGAGGCGTCTGCGCCGGTCTCTGCCGCGCGGGTCTGCACGATATACGTCGCGCGGAACGCGCGCCCGATGTCGAACGAGTCACCCGGTTGGAGCGGACGCATCAGCCAGAGCGCGCCGCGCCGATGCCGGCACTGCGGACACCACGCGCGGCGGTCCAACTTGGCGAAACTGCCGTGCCGCGGACACCAGTACGCATCGCCCGGTCGATACTCCGACCAGTCACGGTCCCGCTGCCGCCAGCGCGCCGCCAGATCGACCAGCAGGTGATCGCGACCGCTGTCGCGGCGGACGGCGAGATGGTGCGGCGCGACGCTTGGATCGGACAGCGCGATGGCGTTATCGTCCGCCGAACCGATCTCGGTCGAATCGCCGATGAGTTCGTAGATTACCGGCGCGGCGTTTTCAGTTTCGATGGGCGTAATAGACAAGGCGCGATACATACCCGATGGATCAGACGGCATAGCGTTTCCTTGAGGCGAGATGGGTCGGGGCGGTGTCATCCCGCCCCGAC
>DAIDTM010000634.1 GCA_027457205.1 Anaerolineae bacterium
TCTTCACGCATAGGCGACTCCTTCACCGAAACTCCGCGACGGCGCTGTCGCCTATGCGGTCAAATTGCAACGCTGCCCAATTGCCGCACCGACTCTTGAAAAAAAACAAACGCCGCCTGGGTCAGGCGGCTTTGGCATTCTGCGTTGTCACTGCGCGCCCCGAGGGGGCACGGCAATCTCCTCAATCCTTCTGGAGACCGCTTCATCGCGAACAGCGCTCCTCGCAATGGAAGAGCGCGAAGGACGCGCCGCGGCAATCGCCCAAACCCATCTTGGCATTCTCAATATAGCAGGAACGCCTGCGCGCGTCTACGGGCAAGTTAATCGAAAACGACCGGCTTACGGTTGTGCGGATTGCCCAATCACGCCCTTGCAATAATCTCGTCCGCCATCTGCCGCGTGCTGAATGCGCGCTCGCCCGGCTGGACGATGTCTGTCGTCCGGCACCCATCGCTCAACGCACGATCCACCGCGCGCTCGACCGCGTCTGCCTCGCGCGGCAAGTTCAGCGAATGCCGCAGCAGCATCGCCGTGCTGAGGATCGTCCCAATCGGATTCGCGATGCCCTTGCCTGCAATGTCCGGCGCGGAACCGTGAATCGGCTCGTAGACGCCGAGTACACCCTGAGCGAAGTCGAAGGGCGCCGCGCCTAGCGATAGATGACGCCCTCTGGGAGGGCTTCGTAGAGCATCAGCCAGCGTCGCCGAAAGCTGGGTTGCAGGGAAAACTCCGCGAAGGAGTGGGCGACCGGCGCGAGCAAGACAGCATCTGACGAAATGTTTTCAGGGTGGTAATCGGCGGCATTCTGCTGATCGTCGGTCTCGGCACTCGCTGGCTAGCGCTTTACTATATCGGTGAAATGACCGTCACGACGCTCCTCGTCAAGACGCGCGTCGGTTTCATCGCCCCAAGCGGCGGCGGCGCGGAGCTAGATGATGTGGGCAAGCGCGTTCATGCTCTTCGTCCTGGGTTCCGGCGCGTAGTCTGTTGAGAAACTGATCTTGAAACGCGAGCTATAAAGCCACCACGATCGTATCTGCTCAGCTCGCCGCACGGTGATGAATCACCGCGCTACCCAGTTGCGCCCAATGAATCGGGCTAGGCGAATTGATCCGCCGCCCGTCCGCAGCCCGCCATCCGGAGCAATCTGAGCAGTCCCCCGCGACCAAGAATAGAACAGCCCTGATCGAGTCACTGCGCTCGGTCAGGGCTGTTGACGTTAACAAGGGATTGCACGCGCTTCATTTCAGCGTCATCAGGTACGCGACCAGATCGGCGATCTGCTGCGGTGTGAGTTTCTGCGCGAAATCCTGCTCCATCACGCTCTTGCCGTCGCTCGTATGATAATTCGGACCCGGCACGATGTACGCGTTCGGATCGACAATCGATTCGCGAATGTACCCCGCCGCGTCGGCGGCTTTGCCGTGATAGTCCGGCGATTTGACGATGCGCGCGGCTTCCGTCGCGATGTTGCCGAGATTAGGCGCGACCTCGCCGCCGGGGTACGGATGCGTGACGTCGTGGCACGAGTTGCACGGCAATTGCGGAAAGAGCTTCGCGCCGCGTACCGCATCGCCGACCGGCGCAGCCGGCGTAACGGTCGCGCTCGGCGTGGCGGTAGGAATCGGCATTTGCGCGCAACCGCTGGCGAACGCGGCGAGCGCGAACCACGCGCTAATCCAAATCGCTACTGGCTTCATCGATTGCTTCCGCGGCGTTCCACTTGGGATGCGTCTGATCGACCCAGGCGAACTTGCGTTGCAGCGCCGTCGTGTACAGGCGCTTCCAATCATAGCCCACGTAATCACCCCAGGATTTGTACACGCGCGGGTCGATGTAATTCTTGAGCGAGGTGCCGAGGTTATAGTCACGCGTGCGCTTCGCCAGTTCGAATTGCCGGCTGGCTTTTTCGACGCGCTCGCGGAAATTCTTTTCGGCGAGCTGCGGCGCTTGCCGCGCGCGTGCTAACGCTTCTTCCGCCTTCGCCAGTTGGTCCGCGTAACGCTGCGGCTCCGTTTCCTTTGCCTTGCGCGCGTGTTCCAGCGCTCGCTGGGTTTCGGCGATGCGTTGGCGCAGCGTCTTGGTTTTGACGCGCTGCGTTTTGACCGCGTTCTCCAGCGCCTTGCGCGCCCGGTCGATCCGTTGCTTGAGCCGTTTGCTCTTGGCGTCATTCGCCTGCTTGACCGCCGCGGCAAGCCGACGCGCCGCGCTCGATCGCTTTTTGAGCTGCGCTTGCGCCTTTTTCGATTTCGGCGTTTTCTGCGATTCCAACGCTTTGACCGCGGCTTGTTTTTTCAGCAGCTGCTTTTGCGCCTCCGCCTCGAACCGGCTTCGCTCCGCGGTCAACTTGTCGAGCGCGGCTTGGCGCGCCGTGATCTGCGCGTCCAGTTTGGGCAGGTCTTCCTGCGCGGCGCGCAGCTGAACGAGCATTTCTTCGCGCGCCTTGATCTGCGTGTCGAGTTTCTGCGGATCGGGCGGCGCGGCGCGGAGTTTTTGCAGCGCCTTTTCGCGCGCTGGAATCTGTGGTTTGAGTTTCTCCACGTCCGGCGGCGCGGCGCGCAGTTTCTCTAGCTCCGCCTCGCGCTTCGCCAGATTCTGTTCCCAATTCTTCGGCGGTGTCCGCTTGTGGTTGCATACGGTCGCCGCTTCCAAGTTTGCCAGTTTGGCGACGTACTCTTTCTCGTACGCCGGCGCGTCTGAGGTGAGCTGGCTCTGGCTGGCGAGGAATAAACGTACCGCGTGCGTCGCGTGGTACGTGCGGAACACCTTGGCGGTCAAGCCGGTAACGATGCTGCTGAGGAATCGATTGACGTGCGTCGAATCGATCTTGTCGAAAATCTGGTGGTCGTGCGCTTTGCCGCGCATAAAGTCTTGCAGGTTGCGCGCCAGAAGAATCTCGTCGCCTTCCAGCGGCAAGGATTTCTGCCACTCGACGCTGTCCTTGCCCAGG
>DAIDTM010000635.1 GCA_027457205.1 Anaerolineae bacterium
CCACTCGCGCGCGCTGTACGCGCTGAAAATTCTGAACGATTGGGGCATCCCGTCGGTCAACACGGCGTACGTCGCCGACGTGTGCGGCAACAAACTCGTCACGTCGTCGCAGCTGGTGAAAGCCGGCGTGCCGACGACGCGCATCAAGATCGCGTTCACGCCGGAATCGGCGCTTCGAGCCATCGAAGAGTTCGGCTATCCGGTGGTGCTGAAACCCGCGGTTGGATCGTGGGGACGTCTGCTCTCCAAGATCAACGACCGCGAAGCGGCGGAGGCGGTGTTGGAACACAAAGAAGTCCTTGGCTCGTACCACCATTCGATTTTCTACATCCAAGAATACATCCGTAAGCCGGGACGCGACATCCGCGCGTTCGTCATCGGCGATGAAACGGTTGCGGCGATCTATCGCATCCGCGCTGATCACTGGATCACGAACACAGCGCGCGGAGGTCAGGCGACGGCTTGTCCGGTCACGCCGGAGTTGAATCGAATCAGCGTCGCGGCGTCCCGCGCCGTGGGCGGCGGTATTACGGGCGTGGATTTGTTCGAGGACCCCGAGCGCGGCTTGATCGTGAACGAAGTCAATTATACGATTGAATTCCGCAACAGCATCGCGACCACCGGCGTCGATATTCCGAACCGCATCATCGATTACGTACTGGCAGTTGGGCGGGGCGAGATCAAGGTAATTTAGGATTTACGATTTAGGATTTATGATTTAGCACCTTGTCACGCAGCAAAATCCTAAATCTGAGATCATAAATTCGGAGGCGTATGTCTCTTGAATCCTTCAATATTATCGAATCGACGCTGCGCGAAGGCGAGCAGTTTGTCGGCGCGAATTTCACGACCGACGACAAGATTCGGATCGCGCGCGCGCTCGACGAATTCGGCGTCGAGTACATCGAATTGACCTCGCCGCTCGCCTCGCCGCAGAGTTTCGACGACGCGTGCACCATCGCGAAACTGGGTTTGAAGACCCGCGTGCTGACGCACATTCGCTGCCCTCTCGACGACGCGAAGAAGGCGCTCGACACCGGTGGGCAGGGCATCGATCTCGTCATCGGCACGTCGTCCTACCTGCGCGAGTTCAGCCACGGGATGGCGATGGAGCAGGTGATCGACCGCGCCGTTGAAGTGCTGACGTGGCTGCGCGCGCAAGCGCCGAATCTCGAACTGCGGTTCAGCACCGAAGATTCGTTTCGCAGCGAAGAGGCGGACTTGTTCCGCGTCTACCTCGCGGTCGATAAAGTCGGCGTAGAGCGCTTCGGCATCGCGGACACCGTCGGCGTCGCGACGCCGAACCGCGTGTATCAACTCGTGAGCGGGTTACGGCGGCTCGTCAAAGCCGGGATCGAGTTTCACGGGCACAATGATTCCGGCTGCGCGATCGCGAACGCGTACAGCGCGCTCGAAGCCGGCGCGACGCACATCGATACGAGCGTGCTGGGCATCGGCGAGCGCAACGGCATCACGCCGCTGGGCGGTTTCATCGCGCGGATGTACGTGACGAACCGCGATCTCGTCAAGAAAAAATACAAACTCAAAAAGTTGCGTAAGCTCGACGAGATGGTTGCGAACCTGACCGGCGTCGGCGTGCCGTTCAACAACTATATCACCGGCGTCACCGCGTTCACGCATAAAGCCGGCATTCACGCCAAGGCGATTCTCAATCAGCCGGAGACGTACGAGATTTTGAATCCGAAAGATTTTGGGATGACGCGTTACATCAGCATCGCGCACAAACTGACCGGCTGGAACGCGATCAAAGACCGCGCCGAGCAGCTCGGTTTGCCGCTCACCGACGAACAGATCAAGGATGTCACCGCGCACGTCAAGGCGATTGCCGACCAGAAGCAAATCGATTTGAACGATGTAGACGAGTTGTTGTATCGTTGGGCAGATGGAGCGGCAAGCAATGAGCCAATTGTCCAATGAGCCAATGAGCCAAATCGAATCTCCATCACCCATCACTCGTCACTCGTCACATACTGGCAAGACGTTTGCGGAGAAAGCGCTCGCGCGCGCGTCGGGACAGAGCGCGGTGATCGCGGGACAGATTGTCGATGCCGTGCCGGATGTCGCGCTGTCGCACGACAATACCGCGGCAATCACCAAGATATTCCGCGCGCTCGGCGTCGCGCGCGTCAAATATCCGGAACGCTTGGCGATTACGCTCGACCACGCGGTTCCCGCGCCGACGACGGTGCACGCGACGAACCACGCCGAGACGCGCAAGTTCGTCGAGGAGCAGGGCGTCGTTAATTTTTTCGAGGTTTGGCGCGGCATTTGCCACCAGGTCTTGAGCGAAGAAGCGATTATTTTGCCGGGACAGCTCATTCTCGGTGCGGACTCACACACGACGCATTACGGCTGGATGGGCGCGTTCGGCGCGGGCATCGGGCGCAGCGAGATGGCGGCGATCTGGGCGACCGGCGAGTTGTGGCTGCGTGTGCCGGAATCGATCAAGATCACCGTCGACGGCGAATTGCCTTTGGGCGTCACATCGAAAGACCTGTGCCTGAGAATCATCGGCGATCTCGGCGCGGACGGCGGAATCTACGCGTCGGTCGAATTGCATGGCGGCGCGATTTCCGAAATGTCGCTCGAATCGCGGATGGTGATTCCAAATATGATGGCGGAGTTCGGCGTCAAGAACGCGTACCTGCCGCCGGACGACGCGGTGTTTGAATGGCTGGCGGAGAGAAAAGTCAAAAGTCAAAAGTCAAAAGTCAAAAGTGAATCTGAAATCATAAATCATAAATCCCAAAGGGACATTCAGTCTGAAATTAGAAATGGTGCGCTGTTTCCTGACGTGGACGCTACTTATGCCGCTACGTACCATTACGACGCCGCGCAGCTCGAGCCGTACGTCGCGTGCCCGCATCGCGTCGACAACGTCAAGCCGCTGTCGCAAGTGCGCGGGACGCGCGTGCAGCAGGCGTTCATCGGTACGTGCACGAACGGGCGCATCGAAGACCTTGCCGCGGCGGCGGAGATTTTGCGTGGCAAGAAACTCGCGCGCGGCACACGCCTGCTCGTCATTCCCGCGTCGAGCCAGGTGCTGAGCGACGCGCTCGCGCGCGGCTACATTCAAACGTTTGTCGATGCCGGTGCGGTGATCGGCACGCCGGGGTGCGGTCCGTGCATGGGCAATCACATGGGCATCCCCGCGCCGGGCGAAGTGACGATCTCGACCGCGAACCGGAATTTCCGCGGACGGATGGGCACGCGCGATGCGGAGATTTATCTCGCGAGTCCGGCGGTGGTCGCGGCGAGCGCGGTGGCGGGTGTGATTGCGGATCCGCGCGAGGTATAGTCGCACGGTGGAAGGAGACTGGCAAGCTTTTGCAAAAACGATTTGTGCTCGCGTCGGTTTTTCTGACGGGCATCATCGTTCTCACTTTGCAATTCAGACCCGCGTCTACCTCCGCCGCACCGGCTCTGCTCGTGCTCAGCGTCGACGCAAGCGCGAACCGCCACGCGATTAGTCCGTACATCTACGGGATGAACTGGGCTGATGCGGCGCTCGCGGCGGAATTGCATTTGCCGGTGGATCGGTACGGTGGCAACGCGACGACACGCTACAATTGGCAGAACGATACCGCGAACCGCGCGAGCGATTGGTACTTTGAGAACATACCGAACAATACTCCGGGAGGTTCGGAGACGGATGCATTTGTCGATAAAGATCGAGGCGCAGGCGCAAAAACAATTATGACGATGCCGCTCATCGGCTGGACGCCGAAGGATAAGGTCACGCGGTGTGGTTTTAGCGTCAAGAAATATGGTCCGCAAGATTCGGTTGATCCGTACAACACAGATTGCGGAAATGGTGTCCACAACGGCACGAACATTACCGGGAATGATCCGCTTGATACCAGCGTGGCGATCACACAGTCGTTTGACGCGGGATGGGTTCAGCATTTCATTTCGCGATACAACACCGCGGCGAACGGCGGCGTGCTGTTCTACGACCTCGACAATGAGCCGATGCTATGGAACAGCACTCATCGTGATGTGCATCCCAGCCCGACCAGCTACGACGAAATGCTGACGCGCACGTACGCCTACGCGCCCGCGATCAAAGCTGCCGACCCAAGCGCAAAGATTCTGGGTCCCGTTCTATGGGGGTGGAGCGCCTACTTTGATAGTGCGGTAGGCAGTTCCGACCGCGCGGCTCATGGGAATGTTGCATTTGTGGCGTGGTATTTGCAGCAGATGCGCGCATACGAGCAACAGAGCGGCAGTCGCATTCTCGATTATCTCGATCTGCATTATTATCCTCAAGCGAACGGTGTGTCGCTTTCGCCGGCGGGCGATGCAAACACGCAGGCACTGCGCCTGCGCTCCACGCGCTCGTTGTGGGATCCCACGTACGCCGACGAAAGTTGGATCGCGCAAACCGCGGACGGTCCGTATGTCCGCTTGATCCCGCGGATGCGTGATTGGGTCAACAACAATTATCCCGGCACCAAGATCGCGATTGGCGAATACAACTGGGGCGCGCTGGACAACATTAACGGCGCGCTCGCGCAAGCGGACGTGCTCGGCATCTTTGGTCGCGAGGCAGTCGATCTCGCCGCGCTATGGGACCCGCCGACGTCGGCGCAGCCGGGCGCGTTTGCGTTTCGGATGTATCGCAATTATGATGGCGCGGGCGGAACGTTTGGCGATACGAGTGTCAGCGCGGCAAGCACGGATCAAGATCAATTGGCGATTTATGCCGCGCAGCGCAGCAGCGATAACGTGCTGACGCTGATCGTCATCAACAAGACGAATGGCGCGCTAACGACGAACGTAGCGCTGACCGGCTTTGCGCCGACGAGCGTCGCTCAGGTCTTTCGGTACAGCGCGAGCAATCTCGGCACGATCGAACAACAGCCGGATCAAGCGGTGAGCGCCGCGGGTTTCAGCGCTACGTTCCAGGCGGCGTCGATCACACTGTTTATATTGCCGGTGGGATCGGCTGGCGGCGGAACGCCATCGGATTCGTTCTTACCGTTCGTGGAGCGATAGATTCGTTTTACAACGTTTGAAGGTTATCGATGTCTCAATCTTTCAATTGCCCTAATTGTGGCGCGCCGCTCGACTACAGCGGCGGCAGCGCGCCGACGATCCGTTGCCCATTCTGCAACAACTCGGTCATCGTGCCGGAAGAATTGCGCGATCATTCCTCCGGTACGGATGGCTCGGCGATGTTACAGCCGGGCAAACTTAAAGACATCGCCGAGTTGGTGCGCGCGGGCAACAAGATCGAAGCGATCAAGCTTTATCGCGCGACATTCAACGTTGGTTTGAAAGAAGCTAAGGACGCGGTCGAGGCATTAGCCGCCGGGCAGCCGGTCCAGATCAGCAACGTCACGATGCAAACGCCTTCGGCAAGTGTTTCGCAAAGTGGCTCTAAAGCCGGCGGCTGCCTCGCAATCGCCATTTTCGGAATCGTCATTGTTGGCATTGCCTTCTTCTTTGGGCTGAACGCGTTTTCCGGCTCCAGCAAGAATCCGCTGGCGGCGCTTGCCGATAGCACGCCCACGCGCGTTCCAACGAGCACGCCGCGTCCAACGAACACGCCGCTGCCTACGCCGACGCCGGGATTTGCCAGCGCGGTCTTGCGGTTTGGCGACAAGGGCACCGGCGCGGGTCTGTTCACCGACGCGCGCAGCATCGCGCTGGACGCCGCCGGCAATATTTACGTCGGCGATTATACCGGCGGGCGCGTTCAGGTTTTCGATTCCACCGGCAAGTACATCTCGCAGTGGAAAGTCGGCAACTCAAAGTCGATCATTCGCGCGCTCGCGGCGGATCGCAAAGGCACCGTCTACGTCGTCGCGGATGGCGAGATCATGCGCGTCGAAGGCACGACCGGCAAATCGTTGGGCTC
>DAIDTM010000636.1 GCA_027457205.1 Anaerolineae bacterium
GCAGCACACGCCGAGCATTCTTTTCCAGTCGCTCGCGTTCTGGTTCCTGCTGCGCTGACAACGCGCTGGCGGGCGCGCGCTAGCGCCGGCGGGATTTTTTCTCTCGCTCGCCGTCGTCGCGCGCCCAACGAACCTCGTCACGGCGCTAATCTTTGCGCTCTACGTTCTGATCTACTACCGCGCTGCGGTACCGCGGTTTATCCTTTGGACGCTGCCGCCGCTGGCGCTCTTTCTGCTTTACAACTACGCGATGAACGGATCGCCGTTCGTCGCCGGCTATCAGGAAGGTCTCATCCAGGACTTTGGTTTGCCGCAGTGGATCACGCTCCAGGGCTTGCTTGTCAGTCCCAGCCGCGGACTGTTTCTTTTTTCGCCGTTCCTGCTGCTCGCGCCGGTAGGACTCGCGATGGGCTGGCAAAGCAAACGCAAGCCGTTCTACGTTTTCCTCGCCCTCGCCTTCGTCGCGTACACTGCGTTGATGGCGTCGTGGAACTCGCTCGGCGGCTGGTCGTATGGCGCGCGAATGCTGACGGATGCGCTGCCGGCGATTTGTCTGCTGATGATCCCGGCAGTCGAAAAAATCCGCGGCAACTGGCGCGGTGCATTGTGGGGGATTACATTCCTCGCCGCCGTGGCGCAGAGTCTGGGGCTGTTCGACTACGGACTCCGCTTCTTTGCCGATCCGGCGAACAACGAGTGGAGTATCCAGAATGGCGAAGCGATCTTCTATGCCAAGTTCTACGTTTCGACGATTCGCCAAGCCCTGGGTTTGTAGGTCAGCGCTTTAGAGCGCTGCTGTTACTGAATCACGCGCACCGTCGCCACGACGACGTGCGTGCTGCCGCCTTGCACAGGCAGTCGCGTGTCGTCGCTCGCGCGGTAAATCCCAACATCGATGGTGTAGTTCCCTGGTGGTAGGTCGCGCGGAATCGCTAGTACGTGTTCGTCCTCGATGACTTCTCCCACGTCCCAAAATGAAGTCGGATACGCGCCACTCTGCGGTGGGGCATCTTTTTGGGCAACCGTCTTGCCGTCGGCGTCGACGAGATGCACGAACACCGTATAATCCTCGTTCATTACCACGAGCGAGCGCCAAAAAAGTTTCACCGAGATTTCCGAACCGAGCGCCGCCGTTCCGGGAGCAGAATAGCCCACCAGCGCCATCTTGTCTCCGAAATTGTACGTCACCGGATTCTCGATTTTGACGTTCGACACGCCGGCGATCTTGAACCGCGCAACCGTCGGCGTGATCGTCCGCCCTGCCGGATCGCGCGCGGTCAGGTCTTGCAACGGCAGGCGGCGGAACAAACCTACTTCGATGCGCCCGACGCCGGGACCCGGCGCATCGAACGTCACCGGCACGCGGTACTGATCGACGATGATTTCGCCGGGCTGCCAGAGGCGCGTCGGATACAGTCCGCCGCCGGGGAACGCGTCCCACCGCCCGACCACCGCGCCGGTCGAATCGTACAGCCGGATGTACACCGAATAGTCTTCAGTCATCCGCGTGACCGCGCGCCAGTAAATCGTCAGCGGCAATTCGCCGCCCGGCGCAACCGATTTTTGCGGCAGCGTGTACCCGACGAGTTCCGCTTGATTGTCAAACGTGATGTGAACCGGATTCGGCACAGCGGCGTCGCCGGACAGACGCGCCGGCAGCGCGTACGCCGGCGCGATGAGGGCGAAAGGCGTGAGCGCGGAGAAACCAAAGAGAAAAGCGGGTAGCGCGAATTGCGTCATGCGTGATGCGTGAGACGTAAAACGTGCAATGACAGGCGCAATCTGAAATCCAAAATCCGAAATCCGAAATTGCCCCAGCCCGTACGCCATCAGAATCGCCACGGCGCTGATCGCCGGGAAAATCAGCCGTCCCTGCGAGGCGAACGTCAGCAACGTCCAACGGATCAGCAAGACCACGATCAGCGCGAGCCATAGCGCGGGGAGCGCGAGCAAACGCGGCAGCGCGCGGCGCGCGATACCGATGAGCAAGCCGATGACCGCCAGCCCGGTGAAGAGATCGAGGATGACGTAGACCCAGTCCGG
>DAIDTM010000637.1 GCA_027457205.1 Anaerolineae bacterium
GAATGGTTTCAGGCAGCCCGCACCGTTGGACCGACGGAGAACCGCGTGGTTGTTCTCGATGCTGCTGGGCGTGTCGTCGCGGACACAGGCAATGCGATTACAGGTGAGCAGCATCCACTCGCGCATCTTCAGAACGGCGTCGCTGTTACTCTCGACAACAAAACTGTAGGGACGGTGCTGGTCGGCTCCATGATCGAACCCGTACTGAACCCGGCGGACGAGGATTTCTTGAATTCGGTGAATTGGTCCATCCTCGTGACTTCGCTGACCGTTGGACTTTTGGCACTGGTATTCGGTTCGCTCCTCTTCTGGCAGATCACTTCGCCGCTCAGAGCGCTGACACAGGCGAGCGAGGCGATCGCGGGCGGCAAATTGAAACAGCGCGTGCCGGTTCGCTCGGAAGACGAAATTGGGCGCTTGGCTCGCTCGTTCAATCAAATGGCGGAGAGTCTGGCGCAAGCCGATCGGCAGCGCCGCAACCTGCTCGCCGACATCGCGCATGAGCTACGCACGCCGCTCACCGTTATCCGGGGAAACCTCGAAGCGCTCATGGACGGCGTGTATGAGTTGACGCCCGAGAACGTCGCGACCGTTCACCGCCAAACGATGGTGCTGAGCCGTCTCGTCGGCGATCTGCGCGACCTCGCCTTGGCGGAAGCCGGTCAACTAAAATTAGACCTAAAGCCAATAGATTTGGCAGAGGTCATTGCGACCGTGGGCAAGACGCTCGAGCCGCAGGCGCGCGAGAAAGGCATCACGCTCAAGATTGAGCTTCCTGACGCGCCGCTGAGGGTCCAGGCGGACGAGCAGCGAATCACGCAGGTGCTTTTCAACTTGATGTCCAATGCGCTGCGCTATACCCCGACGAGCGGCACGATCACGACAACCGCCGCGCGGCGCGATGGACGCGTCGTGGTCAGCGTGCGCGATACCGGGACTGGAATCGCGCCCGAAGACTTGCCGCACATCTTCGACCGCTTTTATCGCACCGATCGCGCGCGCCTATCCTCCGGCGATGGCGCGGGACTGGGGCTGACCATCTCAAAGCAAATCATCGAGGCGCACGGCGGACAGATTTGGGCGCAGAGTTGGTTAGGCGCTGGCTCCACATTCGCGTTCCGGCTGCCTCTTTTGGCGTAACGGGTTTCCCCGCCAAGTTCTTCACAGACTTAACACTGCCTCTTCATCAACTCTTCACACTTGCCTGCTACGATTCTGGTGAGAGTTGGCGAAAAGCCACCTCGAATCTTACGCAGGAGGTTTGCCATGAACAACAAGTTCAAATGGATTTTGGGAGCAGCGATGTTGGTAGCACTCGTGATGACTGTGGGCTACGCTACTGTCGCGTCGGCGCAGGGACCAACGTCCACGCCACCTGCTCCTTACACCAATCCATGGGGCTCTGGTTGGGGTTCTGGCGGGATGATGGGCGGTTGGCGGGGCAACTACGCGCCGACCCAAGGTTACACGTCGACCGTTCCGTACGGCTATCGTGGTCGGGGCATGGGACCGGGCATGATGGGCGGTTGGGGCACCTATGGCTACGGCTACACGCCCAACGCGAATCCGATCTCGCTCGATCAAGCCGTCACGAGCGCGCAGCAGTACGTCGCTGCGCTGAACAACAACGATCTCGCGCTGACCCAAGTCGAAGAGTACACTGCCAACTTTTATGGTGTCGTGAAAGAAGAGAGCACCGGCATGGGCGCGGTCTATCCCGAGCCCGGTCCGAGCATGATGTGGAACACCAAGTACTCGCCGATGGCATGGATGACGGACGGATTCTGGTTCAGTGCGCCCAGCGCGCAGATGCCAGTGACGCTCGCCCAAGCGCGCGACAATGCGGAGCAATACTTGAAGACGTATCTGCCGAACACGACGGTCGAGGACAAGGGCGACACGTTTTACGGTTACTACAATTTCGACTTGTTGCAGAACGGTACGACGTATGGGATGCTAAGCGTGAACGGTTACACGGGAGTGGTCTGGTATCACACCTGGCACGGCAATTTCGTCGCTGCGAAACAACTGGACTAACGAAGGAGAATCAGGGGCGATGATCTGCGTTTCGGCCATTATGCTCCAGTGATCGCTGGTGCCAGATATGTTTTCGTTTTCCGATCAGATCGTTTTTGAGCAGGCCAACCCGGGAGATCCGCGCGCTCCAGGATCCATTCAAAGAGATTCCCCGGCTTGGCACCAAAGAAGCGCTCGGCCGCGGTGATGCCGTCACTCCGCGGTATAAAATAATTGAAAAGGGTAAACCCCCGCCTATGGCGGGGAGACTCCCAGAGTTTGACATTTGCGGGAGTATGTCTTTCGGAATGGATAGTCAAGTCATCAATGCTTTATATGCAGGCTTGCAAAGTTTGAAATCGGTACGAGCACAATGATGTCGTCTCGATTATGAACCAAAGGCGCATACAGAGCAAAAGGCAAGGAGACTCGGCATGGTCGACTATTTCGTTGGCGATGCCGCCGTAGGCGGCTCACAGTAGCCGCTTTAAGCGGCTCGCATTTCAAGCCACCGCCTTTGGCGGTGGTCTATGACTGTGGACGGTCGTCATCGTTGCCCACACGATGTCAGAGATTGGCGGATAAGCCCCTATTTGAGGTAGTGACTTTGAAACGGATGAACGCACAATATCTAAGCTCGCGGCCGTCTTAAGGTGGCACCGGCTCAAAAGCCGACGAGATAGCGCGCGAATCCAATAATGCCAGCGCCAATGAGCACCGCAATCGGATCACGCTTGAGTGGTCCCGCCGCGACAAATGCGGCTAAACCAATCAACGCGTCAAGCGGGTCTACAATCGCTCCGCGTGAGAGTTCGATCACGACAGCGGCAAGCAATCCGATGACGGCTAGATTGACTCCCCGCATCGCGCCTTGAACCATCGGCGCATCTTTGAATCGCAAATACGAACTCGCGATGGCGAGGACGATCAACGTGGTAGGCAGGAACAATCCGATCGTGCCCAAAGTCGCGCCCGGCAACCCCGCGACCTTATAGCCCATGAATGCGACCATAATCATTAGAGGGCCCGGAGTGATCTGTCCCACAGCAACGGCGCTGCTGAATTCCGTTTCGGTCATCCAGCCCAAACGCGTGACCAAATCATAATGTAGCGGCGTAATCATCGCATACCCGCCGCCAAACGCAAGCGAACCAACTTTGAGGGTGATGAGGAAAAAATCCCACAGCATCGACTATTTCTCCACGGTCTGGATTTTGGGTACCGGGCGCATCAACCACGCACCTGCGAGTCCAGCAACGACGATCAATAAGAGCGGATCAATCTTGAAAAATGCTACTGCTACAAAAGCGACGAGAACCAATGCTACGCTGCGCGAATCTTTCGCCGTGGCGCGTCCCGTCTTCAGGACGACACTCAGGAACAAGCCGACCACTCCCGCTGCGACCCCGCGCGTAATCGCCATGACCCAGGCATTCTGCTCCACTTGAATGTAAAGAGTCGCGATCACCACGACGAGAATGAAACTCGGGAGCAGGGTGCTGAGTCCACAGACCACTGCGCCAAGAATCCCGCGCAAGCGATAGCCGATGAAAATCGCCGCTGCGAAAAAAATCGGACCTGGCGTCATCGTGCCGATGCCGATGCTCTGCGTGAACTCGTCCGCCGTGAGCCACTTACGACGTTCGACAACTTCTTTCTGCATAATCGCGAGTAGCGAGAAGGGTCCGCCAAAACCAAGCGCGCCGATCTTGAGAAACGTCAATGCCAGTTGGGGCAAAGATACCATGGTGCACTCCATTTCAGTAAGGTTTATTCCAATGCCGAGAGCAAATCCGCGAATTCGTCCCGAAACCGTCGTTCCACTAACTCGCGTACGCCAGATGTGACACGGCGGAAACGACGAATGATCTGTTGCGCTTCTGGCGTCAAATGGCTTCCGCCGCCCTCCATCCCACCGCTCTCAGTCACGAGTAACTTGAGACCCAAGCATTCCGCAATGTCTTTCAGTTTGTACCATGCCGTACGGTAGGGTACCTTTAAGCGCTTCGCTACGGTAGCCCATTGCAAAATCCCGATCAACCCGTTTGGAGGGAATTCGATCCTGAGGTTTTCCTTGAAAACGGACGACCGCGCGACGTGTCAACTCTCCGCGCGTCGGCCCCATTCGTGCAGACGCAAGCCCACCCAGAGGAACAGCATCCAGAACGCCGCGAGCATCGCCAAGTTGAATACCGGCGCGTAATACGCCGCCCCACCCATCGCGCTATTCACCGCGTCGTTCGCGAATGTGAGCCGCGAGAGGAACGACGCCACGCGCCCCCAATCTCCCAGATCGCCGAGTGGGACAAACAAGCCGCTGATGAAGAGGAGCGGTCAGCGACTCAGCGTGGTGGGCATCATCACCGAACCGACGTCGCGACCGGGTATTGTCGAAAACAATACGCCCAGGGATGAGAATGCGCCCGCCGCCAGTGCGAGCGAGGGCACATCCGTCATCTGCGCGCCGAATGCGATCCATCCGACCGCGAGTGGAATCAGCGCGACGACGATGCCAAAAATGAGACCCGCGAGCGTCTTGCCCAAAAGCACTGCGGTTAGCGACACCGGCGCGGCAAGCAAACGCTCGAAGGTGCGCACGCGTTTCGCCCAGGGGATGATAACGGGACCGATCGAGGTGGCGGTGAAAAATACGGTGATGGCGATCAAGCCAGGAATGAGCGCGCCGGTTAGACGATTGCGTTCGACCGACCAGGATAAAAACATGAAAAAGGGAAGCGCGATGCCCCACATCAGAACAGGCGGTTCGGCATAGTAGATCCGAATGTCTTTTTCGGCGATTACAGACGCGCGAGTCACTTCGTGTTGTAACCGCGTTCGAGTCATTGAGGGATTCATCTTCCCCTCCCCATTCCTTTTCCGCGACGCCCTTGCTCATTTTCTTCGGGTTCACCCGTCGCAATTTCCAAGCCCGTGATTTTCACGAACACATCTTCCAAGCTCGGACCCAATGTGTTGACCAACGTCAGGGTGAGATGGCGCGCTTGCGTCCACTCGACCAAATGTGGAATTAGAGCGCCTCCAACTTCAACCGCTTGAACGCTTTGAAACGCTTGTTTGAGTCGTTCGGGAGAATCAATCGCGGCGATTTTTCCGCGATGGATGATCGCGACGTGCTGGCACGATTGATTCGCCTCCTCAATGTTGTGCGTCGTCAGAAAAATCGTCGTGCCGGCATCGTGCAGTTGCCGCATCATCTGGCGGATCAGCAGAACGCTTTGTACGTCCATACCCGACGTCGGTTCATCGAGCAGCAAAATGCGCGGCCGGTGAATCAACGCCATCGCAATCGTGACCCGGCGTTTCATCACTTTGGAGAAGCCCAATGTGAGGAGCGCCCTTTTTTCATAGAGACCGGAATGCCTTCAGCAATTCCGCCGCGCGCATCTCCCGCGCGGCGCGCGGGACGCCGTAGAGTCGCGCGGTGAACATCAAATTGTCCCACGGCGAAAGTTCGTCGTAGCAGTTCGAAACTTCGGGGACAATGCCGAGTTGCTCTTTTACCGCGTAAGGATGGCGACGCGCATCCAAGCCCATCACCGTGATCGTTCCATCTGTCGGCTCCAAAAGCGTGGTCAGCATTCCCATGGTCGTCGTTTTGCCCGCGCCGTTTGGACCAAGAAAGCCGAACGTTTCGCCAACGCCAACGTCAAAGGAGATATGGTCCACGGCGAGTATGGGCGTCGTCGTGCGCCCACCATAGGTCTTGGTCAATCCTGAAACTTGAATCGCGTAATTCGTTTCTGTCATTCTGTCCTCAATTCATCCAGACACGTCGGCAGGTTTCCGCGAATAGCGGCTCGAACAAAATGCTCGGCGCTAAGGAACGCTCGCTGTCGTTCGGGGGACGCGCTCATGATTGGCGAAGAACTCAACTGGGTCATATGGCAGTGAATGGCGGCCATCTTCGCATCCCAGACCGAAGAGACGTCTACGGTCACGGCAATTTCCTCATCAGCAACGGCGCGAATTCGCGTCATCTCCAGTCGCGATGCGAGTGACTGCGGTACCGCGACCGTGTACAACGCGCTGACGGTGTTGGCGCGTTGAAAGGATTCACGCGTCCATTGCCCAATCGCAACGTGGTCTGGATGTCCTGACAAACCATCCGGTCCAAAGGTGAGCATCACCTGGGGATGCGCCTCGCGTACGACCGCGAGAATTTGCGCGATGACTTGCTCGGAGTCGGCTTCACTCAAGTGTCCATCGCGGTAATTGAGCAGGCGCGGCGGTTCGATGCCGAGCGCGGCGCAGGCACAGCGCAACTCGCCTTCGCGCACGGTGGGCAGTTCTTCAACCGAGCACATAGGCGGGTCGCCGCAAGAGCCAGCTTCGCCGCGCGTCGCGGTCAACAAATGGACGCGTACACCGCGCCGCGCCAGCAATGCCAGTGTCCCACCAGGCCGAAAGGTCTCGTCGTCGGGATGGGCGAAGACCGCGAGGAGGGATGGGGTTTCATTCATAGGAATTGAACTCAACAGAAATGTGCGACGCACCGTCATCAGTACGTCGCACACTCACTTGGCTCACGCGCTCACGGCATTCATTTCGGCGATGCGCTCTTCGACACCTTTGGCTTCAGCTTGCAAATCCGTCAAGTACGCTTCTAAATGTGCAATGCGTTCGGCACGTGAGACAAATCGTCGCTCAAAACGGATTTCAGAGCCGTTGTCTTCGTGACAACCACACTCGCACGCGTGCCTGCCTTCATGACAGCCGCATTCGCACTCCGGCTCTTGATGGCAACTACACTCGCACCCTTCGTGATGCTCTTCGTGTCTGCTCTCATGACAGGCACATTCGCCGTGATGACCCTGGTGACGTTGATCTTGTCCGCACATGTGATTCTCCTTATCTCACCTTATTAATTGGGCGTGGTTATCTAACAATGCTGTTCACACCCGAAGGTGCAATCCACTGTTCATCGAAAAATCCGGCGCGCTAACCTTATGCGGCCTCTCGAATAAGGCAGGGCAAAAAAATAACCGCCGCTACTTGCTGGCGCAACGCGGACAATGGCAACCGTGGCAACGCCCGCCACGTTGCGCACACCCTTTATCCGCCACATCTAATTTGGGTCGCCGCGCCGACGGAAGTGCCATCGTCTTGAGCTGATCGACCAATTCGAAAACGCGCGGGTCACGCACGCGATAAACGACGGTCATCCCCTCGCGCTCGTCCTCAACCAAGCCGGTATCGCGCAAGATCGCCAGATGCTGGGAAATGTTGGCTTGCGGACGCCCCAATGCCCTGGTCAGATGCATGACGTAAGCGCCCTCATCACGCAACAATTCCAAGATTTGCAGACGCACCGGATGCGCCAAGGCCAACGCTATGTCTACGCTTCTTTCAATCCGATCGGACTCTGCCATGCGATATACCTTATTCGATACTTCGAATAAGATTCTACGCCGTTCGCGACTTTTTGTCAAATTACTCCGTCGTACGCTAACCCAGTAACTTCACCTTGCTCCGTCTTGGAATTGGGCATCGTAAGTGGCGCCCACTTCAGCACCAAACAGGAATACCGTCGCCAACGCATACAGCCACGTCAACAGCGCAAACACCGCGCCGGCGGTGTTGTACACTCGACTGTAATCGGCAATCGACCCCAGATACCAAGTCAGCGCGCCGAACACGATTTCCGTCAGGATCATCGCAACGAGCGCGCCCGCGAAGGCGGCGCGTGTCGGCACACGTGTATGCGGCAAAAACTTGTAGGCGAGAAAGAAAACCACCAAGTTGACCCACGGTGACGCGACCACCGCGAAAAGCGAGGGGCCATAGGGTAACGGCAGACTCGCTCCCAGCGGCGACTCCCGGAACGAACGTATGGCGAACATGATCCCTACGAGGAGCGCCAAAAGAACGAGCGCAAAAACAGCCAGGGCCAGAAAGACGGCGACGCGCCCGCGCACCCAACTGCGACCCTTGACGCTCCATATTCGGTTCAACGCACTCTCGAGCGCCCCAAACACGCCACTGGCACCGAGCGCCAAACCGAGCGCGCCGGTTACGCCCAACGCCGCGCGGTGCTCGTAAACCGCAACGACATTGCGGCTCAGAAAATCTCCCAATCCCGGAAGATCAAGCAACCGACTCATCATGTATTCGATGTCGCTGGGCGGCTGGGCGAATGGACTCGCCAGAACGAACAGAATCAAGAGGAGCGGAAAAACCGCGGCGAGCGCGGCATACGCAATGGCTGCCGCATAAATCGCGCCACTATCAGCCAGATATTTTTGAAAGGCGATCAAGAACCAGTGCGCCGTGTGCTGGAGCATCCGAATTCCTTACTTCGCTCGCGGTAATGTGAGCGTGAAGGTCGTGCCGCGCCCCGGCTCACTGGCGACCCAAATCGTGCCGCCGTGCGCTTCCACCCACTGCCTGGCAATTGCCAGCCCCAAGCCCGCGCCGCCGGTCGCGCGTGCGCGGGATTTGTCGGCGCGATAAAAACGCTCGAACACGAATGGCAGATCCTCCGCCGCGATGCCGCTCCCAGTATCCGTCACGGCGAGCTCGACCCATGCGCTCGCCGGCTGCGCCGTGATGGTGACGCGCCCCGACGCGGCGGTGAACGCCAGCGCGTTCGTCAGCAGGTTGCGCAGCACCTGACCGATGCGCGCCGCATCCACCTCCACCCGCACGTCTGGCGGTACCGCGGCATCCAGGGCGATCTTTTTCGACCGCGCCAGCTCCGCCACCGCGCGCACCGCGCCGTCCACAATGTCTACCAATACCACCGGTTGCCGGTCCAGTTGGATCTGTCCCGCTTCCGCCAGCGAGAGTTCCTGCAGGTCGTCGACCAGGCGCTTGAGCAGTAACCCTTCTTCGTACGCCGAGTCCAGAAACTCGGGTGTCGGTTCCACCACGCCGTCGCGCAGTGCCTCCAAGGATCCGAGCACGCTGGTCAGTGGCGTCCGTAGTTCGTGTGCGACATCCGCCACCAGATTGCGGCGCAGTTGATCGATGCGCGCCAGACTGGACGCCATCGTGTTGAACGCGGTCCCCAGTTCGCCAATCTCGTCCGAGGAGTTTGCTGGCACGCGTTGGTTCAAATCGCCCTGCGCCATTTTCCTGGCGGCGGTGGTCAGCGCACTGACCGGCGCGGTAATGCGGCGCGCGATCAGGAGACTGAGCGCCACCGCTACCAGACTCGCGGCGAGTCCCGCCCAAACGATCCCGCGCGTCGTCGCCTGTAAAAAGTCGATGTTCAGTTGCGTGCCTTCCGGCGACGGATTCAGATACATACGTCCGACCGTTCGCCCGGCCACTTGAATGTCGAACGACAGATCGGTGGACGCCGGAGTGAACTTTTGCCCGAGCCGCGTGTCCGCCGAATCGGCGACGACGATATTTTGCGCGTCCACGACCACCATGCGCTCCAGCATCCAACCCACATTGGTCGCAAGCAAATCCTGCGCGCCCGCCCAGCTTTGGTGTTGGGCATAGTATTGCGTCAGGATCATCACGAGCGGGCGATGCTGCATGCGCCCGCTGAACTGGACGAACGTGTTGAACTCGCTCGACGTATTCTGGGCGCCGACGAGGGCGACCACGGAGACCGCGATGAGGACGACAAGGACGAACGCCGCCAAGAGCCGCCACTGCAAACTCACCTTCAGCGAGGCGATGCGCCGGCGGATGGACCCCCGTCGACGGCGTTCAGGATCAGCCCGCGTCATCGTCGTCTCTCCTGAATTTGTAGCCCACCCCGAAGACGGTTTGGATATGGGTTGGCTTTTGAGGATCCGTTTCGATTTTGCGGCGAAGGTTTTTGATGTGGACATCCACCGAGCGTTCGTAACACTCGTACGCTTCGCCGAAGACCTGGTCGAGAATCTGGGCGCGCGTCCAAGTGCGCCCCGGCGACCGCACGAAAAACGCGAGGAGTTCAAATTCAGCGGGGGTCAGCTCCACAACCTGCTTTCCTAACCGCACCTCGTGCGCGATGAAATCAATCGTCAAGTCGCCGAGCGCAATCGCCTCGGTGGGTTCGGTCTCGCGCGCATAGGATCGCCGCAAGACCACCCGCACGCGCGCGACCAGTTCGCGGAAATTGCACGGCTTGGTGATGTAATCGTCCGCGCCTAGTTCGAGTCCGACCAGTTTGTCCGCGTCTTCCGTGCGCGCCGTCAACATGATGATGGGCACGGACGATTCAGCGCGCAGGGTGCGGCACACGTCGCGTCCGTCCATTTCGGGCAAGAGCAGATCGAGGACGATGAGCGCGGGCTTGTCGTGACGCGCGAGGTCGAGCGCGGTTTTACCGTCGTATGCCGTGAGCACGCGATAGCCGCCTTTTTCCAGATACAGTTTCGCCAGTTCGACGATCTTGCGATCGTCATCCACGACGAGGATCTTTTTGTTCGGTAATGCCATGGATTCCATTCGCCGCTATTGTATCCCAATTTGGTCGCAGAACCAAAACGCTTCAGCGTTCATTTCTGCGCCATGCGCTTCGCCGTCTGTTCTTCGCTTGAACCTGTCCCCGTCGCCCTGCTTCGCGCAGAAACTCGAAGTGAAAGGTGAAATCAATTTTGGAAGCTGAAAAATGCTTGTTTTGCCGAGTCATTTTGAGGTGTCACGCCGTCTTTGCCATTACAGGGAAATCACCGATAAATTGGATCATGATGAATAGTGGGTGAGGAGAGCGAGAACCGCTCTCGCTCTCCTCGATGTCAACAGCAATCGTCACTGTGCCTTACTTGGTTGTCGTAGGTGGCGTGCCGCCCCAGGGACCGTAGCCCCAGGGGCCGCGTCCCCCGGCAAAGCGACCTGGACCAAAGGAATTGGTCGTCGCGAAAGGCAACATCGTCTTCATCCGCGCCGTCATCCAGTCGGCTTGCGCTTGTGTGATCCGCCCATCCTTGAGCGCCTGATCGATTACCGTTTTCTGCCCTGCCAGCATCGCGTCGATCAGTTGCTGATCGGTGATGCCCTTGGACTTGGCGAGGTCGGACAACGTCTTGCCCGAGGCGCGCGCATCGTAAATCTGCTGCGGCGTCATACCGAGCAACTTGGTGATTGCATCGGACATGACGGAGTAGCCGTTGGCAACGCCACCCCAGAAGGGACCCCCAAACGGTGGACCCGCCGGGGTCGGCGTCGGACCTTGGGCAAACGCGGTACCGACCGCGAACAGTCCCAGCACGCTCACGATGGCGAGCACACCCACGACCATTCCTAACTTTTTGACCATTCAACTCACCTCCTACAGTTGTGATGTGGGTCCTTTGTCTTTGACCCCACATCCCCGCTTGGTTCACCTCCTTGCACGTGATGTGGGTTCTCGATCGACGAACCCACTCGCACTGTATCACCCGCGCGTAAAGAAATGATGAGGAAACGATAGGGATTTTGTGCGAGTTGTGAGCCGTCTATTTGCCCGCTTGGGTCTGCAAAAGTCCAATCAGGTAATCCACGCTCGCCGAGCCGCTCCCTCCGCCGAATTGCGCTTGGCGGGTTGCCCGCGCTTGCGGGCTGAGCGATTGACCCTGACCGGGCACGACGCCGCTCGGCGGGACAACTCCCAGCGTCTGACTGAACGCCTGCATATCCGCTTGCGTCAGGCGCATCCCTTGGATGGCCTGGATCTGTTCGGGCGTCATCGCCGCCAGGATTTGGTTGGTGACGGCATCGACCTCCGCTTGGGACGCGGTGCCGCTCGTCAAGAGAGACTTGGACGTCTGCCACAGTGGGAGCAGGGTTGCAGCTTGTTCCTTCGTCAGGGCGGAACCGCTATCTTCTTCCAGGCGAACAGTACCGAGCAAGAGTTGCGTGCGTGCATCCAGCGCATTCGCGTAACTGGTGTCGAGTCCAGAAAACTGGGACGCCGGCGCGGGAGCAGCGCTACCGCATGCCGCCAAGAGCAGCGCCAGACTCGATAGAATGACCCAGCCCATGAATGTCCGTGATTGTTTCATCGTAATCCTCCCGGGATTTTTTATTCGTGTCGCAATGCTTCGATTGGATCCAAGTTCGCCGCCGTATTCGCGGGAAAATAGCCGAAGACGATGCCGACCGCGGCCGCCGCCGCGAACGCTAGCCCGAGCGACCAGGGCACGAGGGCGGTTCGCATCACGCCCGTCTCATTAAACAACCATGCGCCACCGATGCCCGCGACCACGCCCACCAAACCGCCGAAGAGCGATAGGATCAACGCCTCCAGCAGGAACTGCATCCGCACGTCGTCAGGACGCGCGCCGATCGAGACGCGCACGCCGATCTCGCGCGTCCGTTCGGTCACCGAGACGAGCATGATATTCATGATGCCGATGCCGCCGACGAGCAGCGAGACCGCCGCGACCCACGCCAGCAGCGTGCGGAACGTTTCAGTCGTCGCCTGCTGGGTTTGGATGATGTCTTGCTGGGTCTGGACGGTGAAATCGGGATTACTCACCGTCACGCCGTGCCGCCGCGCCAGCAGCGTTTTGATTTGGCTGATCGCGCTGTCCATCGTCTCAGCGCTCGCCGCCGAGACGTAAATCGCGCGCACGCGGTTTTGCACCGGCGTGTTGGCAAGATAGCGTTGGTACAGCACCGTCAGCGGAACGTAGACCTGGTCGTCATAGTCGACGCCCCCTACGCTGCCCTTGGGCGCCATCACGCCGATCACCGTGAGGTGCGTATTGCCTAGCATCACTTCCTGGTCCACCGGATTGGTATCGCCAAAGAGATCGTGCGCGACCTTGGAGCCGAGGACGATGACCTTATTCTTACGATCCAGGTCGACTTGCGTGAAAAAGCGCCCGCTGCCCACCGGCACCTGGCGCACGGTCGGAAAATCCGGCGTTTCGCCCAATGTCGGGATGGTGAAATTCGCAGTGCCCCATTGGATGACCTGGTCGGTGACGCTCTGCTCCGCCGCCACGCCGGAAATGCCCTTGACCCCTTGAGCCAGTGCCAGCGCGTCGTCGTAGACCAGCGTGGGCGGTTTACCGGGTGTCCCGCGCTGCGCCGAAATGAGGATGAGATTCGTGCCGAGCGCGTTGATCTGGTCGGCGATGGCTGCCGCCGCGCCCGCGCTGATCGCGATCATCAGGATGACCGCGGCGACGCCGATGATGACGCCGAGCGTCGTCAGGAACGACCGCAGCTTGTTGAGAAGGAGACCTTCCCACGCCACGCCGATCGTTTCGATGAAAGTCATGCTGCGCCTCCCCGGGATTCCAGAGCCGGCGCGGCGTCGCGTTGTCGATGCCCGTTCGGTCCATCCGTCATGATCTTGCCATCTTTCATGTGGACGATGCGACCCGCGTGTGCGGCGACATCCGACTCGTGCGTGACCATGACGATGGTGACGCCCTGCCGATTGAGGTTCTGCAAGATGCCGATAATTTCTTCGCTGGACTTGGTATCCAGATTGCCGGTCGGTTCGTCCGCCAGAATGAGCGCGGGCTGGTTGATCAGGGCGCGCGCAATCGCGACGCGCTGCTGCTGTCCGCCCGACAGCTGATTGGGGCGATGATAGAGACGGCTGCCCAAACCGACCACTTCCAGCGCGGCGATGGCGGTCTTTTCCCGTTTCGCCGCGTCAAGCCGATTTTCCAAACGGTAGAGCATCGGCAGCCTGACGTTCTGCAAGGCACTGAGTCGCGGAAGCAAATTGAAACTCTGAAAGATGAAACCGATGCGGCGATTGCGCAGATCGGCAAGTTCCTCCACGTCCATCTCGCCGACATCCTCACCGTCCAGCCAATAGCGCCCCTCGGTCGGACGGTCTAGCGCACCCAGCACATTCATCAACGTGGACTTGCCTGAACCCGAATGTCCCATGATCGCAACGAATTCGCCGCGCGCAATCGTGAGACTCACGCCGTCGAGCGCGCGCAGCGGTACTTCGCCGCCATCATAAATCTTGACGAGGTTCTCGACGCGAATCAACGAGTCGTTGTCCATGGCGCTTGCCTACTGGGTTTCCACCGTGCCCGTGCTCACGGTCTCGCCCAATTGCAAACCGCTCTTGATCTCCACGAACGACGTTCCCTGCAAACCAATCTCGACGGGACGCAGGGTGAGTTGCTGCTTGTCATCCACGACAAAGACGGCATAGTGACCCGCGCTGATCTCACGCACGGCTTCCACGGGCACTGTCAGCACCTGCTTGGCGGATGCTGCCGTGATTTTCGCGTTGCCGCCCATGCCGACCTTTAAGAATGGAGCAGGGTTCGTGAGTTCGGCGGTGGCGTACAGGGTCGAGACGCCATTGACCAAAATGACCGTCGGGTCCACCTCTACGATCTTGCCCTGGAATGTCTGATTGGGCACCGCATCCAAGGTCACCTCCACCGGATAGCCGAGCGCTGCCTTGCTGGCATCGGTATCGTCGAGCGCGACTTGAACCCAGGGCTTGCTCACATCCACCAGCGTCAGAATAGGCGCGGTGCCCACGACTTGACCCACCGCTGCGGTAACCTCAGCGACGGTGCCGTCGAATGGCGCGACCAGCGTCGCCTCGGTGAGGCGCCGTTTCGCCAAATCGCGCGCGGCGCGCGCCGCATCCACGTTCGCCTGCGCTTGCGCGAGATCGTCGTCGGTTGGCGATAATTGCGCAAGCGCATTCTGGGCTTGCTGGATTTGCGCCTGCGCCGCCTGCACCTGCGCGTCGGTGGGACTGACTTTCGAGTTGTAGACCGCCAACGCTTTTTGATACGCCAAGGAGGCGGTCTGGAGTTGCAGCGCCTGCGGCATCATGGCGATCTCTGGATTCGCGGCTCCGCCGATCTTGTCGTACGCGGCTTGCGCCTGACTGAGCGCAGCTTGTGCCGTATCCAAATCGCTCTTTGCCATGATCAAGGTATTCAGATCGGGATGCAGCAAATTGTCGTAGCTGGCATTCGCCGCTTTCAGCGCCGCCTGCGCGGCGGCGACCTCGGAGGGCGTTCCGCCAGTTTGCGTCTGATGCCATTTCGATTGTGCGAGCGCGAGGTTCGCCTCGGCTTGCGCGAGCTGCAGCTCCAAATCCGTCGTGTCCAATTTCGCCAACACCTGCCCGGCTTGGACGGCATCGCCGGCTTGCGCACGCAGTTCGGCGATTTGTCCGCCCGATTGGAAGCCGAGCACCGCTTGCGAGACTGCCACCACGGTGGCGGTCCCTTCGGCGCTGATCGTGATGTCGCCCTTTTGCGCCTTAGCGGTCTTGAGCGTCTTGACGGCGGCCGCTTGGGCGGCGGTTTGCGGAACGACGATTTGGGAGTAATAGCCGCCGCCTGCCAACGCGAGGATCCCCAGCACCAGAATGCCGAGCCAGAGCCAGCGACGAGTTTTGCGTTTAGGTCGAGCCATATTCATTCTCCTCTACGAATCCTCTCCAATGACATTCTATTGCCGCAACGCGTCCGCGGGTTTCAGGTTCGCCGCCCGACGCGCGATGAGCCAACTCGCCAACGCGCCGCCCACGACCGCCATGCCCAGTGCGAGCGCCAAGGGCGCGAGGGCGACGCGCGCGGGGAGCGTGAGCGTCGTCGCCGCGACCGGCGCGGCGGCGAGACCCGGCGGCGTGTTCGGATTCAGCGCGCTCAGGTCAAGCGGGAGTTGCCCCAGCGCCAGGGTCGCGAGCCAACCCAGCGCGACACCCGCCAACGCGCCCAGCCCGCTCAACGCCAGCCCTTCGACGACAAAATAGCGCTGCACCTCTCTGGCGGTCCAGCCCACCGCTTTCATCACGCCGATCTCGCGGCGGCGCTCCGCCACACTCGCGGAGAGCGCCAGAGCTGTCAGGACCATACCGCCCAACAGCGCGACCAGCGACGCGATCCCCGCAAAGCGCTGCGACACCAGCGCGATGCCGCCCATCACCTGCACGATGCTCTGTTCCGTCGTCGCGCTCACCTCGCCCAGCGCGGCGCGGCTTTGCTGCACTACCGCGTCCACGGTCGAGGCTTGGGCGACGCGCACGTAGAGTTGATTGATGGCGTCCGCGTTCAAGTGCGCGAGCCGCTGCGCGTCCGCGAGCGGAACGTAGAAATTCGCCGCGGCCGCCTGGCTGCCTTCCTGCACTTCGACGATCCCGACCACCTGGAAGGACTCGCCGCCGATCTGCGCGGTCGCCCCCGGCTTGAGGCTAAAGAACGCGGCATAATGCTTATCCACGACCGTTTGCGCGGTATCGCCCGGTTGCAGGAATCGGCCCGTCACCACCCAGTCACGCGCCTTGGCCGGCCCGATAGCCGGTTGATCGACATCCACGCCCAACACCGTCTGGTAACTCGTCGCGCCGAAGTCCCACAACAAGAGCGCACCTGCGACCGCGTCCACCCCTCGAATTTGTTGCACCTTAGCCACGTCACCCATATTGAGCGTCGAGACGCCGAACGGCAAGCGCACCCCACGCGTCGTCTGCGCGGCGGCGGTGGTTTCTGTGCCCATCGTCGGACGACTGAATAGAATATCCGCGCCCACGCCCGCCAGGGGTCGCTGCGCGGCTTCCTGAAAGCCCGCCCCCGCCGCGGATAACGCGATGAACAAAGCCACGCCGAGCGCGACGCCCAACGCCGTCGAGAGGGTGCGCCCCGCGCGCCGGCGCAGCTCCGACCAGAGATATTGGCTCATCCTATTGCCCCGTGATCTTTTTTAGCACCGCATCCAAATCCGCGACAGTCCACGCGCCGTCGGGCACCATCCCCGTGCCTCCGCCTTGCGGAAAACTGTTGAACGTCACCGTGCGGCTGCCCAGCTTGAACGACTGCGACCCGTTCACGAAAATGGCGAGCGGGTCGTGGCCCACCAGCCCTTTCTGCTGCGCGAACGCCGCGCCCGCCGGCGTATCGAAATCATAGGACGTCATCTTCACCTTGTCTCCATAGGATTTCAGCAGCGCCTCCACTTGGTTGAGCACCGGAATCACGGGTGGATGATTGAGGTAGAGAATCTCCACGGTGACAGTAGTCGCCGGAACAGGCACCACCGGTGCCGGCGCAGACGCGAGCGGATTCACGTCACACGCCGTCAAAACGAGCAACGCACTCATCACCAGCACGATCCACTGTCGTTTCATCATGCGATTCCCTTTCCATCCGCCAATATGCCATCCGCCATCCGCAGCACGCGGTCGGCGGTCGCCGCCACCTTGTCGTCGTGGGTAATCATCAGAAAGGCGGCGCCCGTTTCGGCGCGCAACTTTTGGAACAGCGCGAGAATTTCATTCCCTGTTGTGCTGTCCAGGTTACCGGTTGGTTCGTCCGCGAGAATGAGCGACGGGTTGTTCACGAGCGCGCGCGCAATCGCCACACGCTGCTGCTCACCGCCCGACAAACGCGACGGACGATGCTGCGCGCGCTCCCCGAGGCCCACCTGACCGAGACACGCCTCAGCCCGCACCCGCCGCTCGCGCGCGCTCATCCTCACCGGATAGAGCGGGAAGGCGACATTCTCCAGCGCGGAAAGGGTCGGGATGAGATGAAACGCTTGAAAGACCAAGCCGATGTTCGCGCGCCGCCACAGGGCGAGCGCCTCTTCGTCCAGCCCACTCAGGTCTTGCTCGCGATACCTTATCCGTCCGGCGGTGGCGCGTTCCAGCCCCGCCAGCAAGTGCAAGAGCGTCGTCTTGCCCGACCCCGAGCGTCCCATCACGGCGACGATTTCCCCCGCCGCGATCCGCAGATTCGCGGCGCGCACAGCTTCCAAAGTGCCAAACGATTTTTTCAAGTTCTCGGCTGAGAGTAGATCACTCACTGCGTAAAACCTCCGCGGGATGAATTTGCGCCAGGCGGCGCGGCAGCCACACTCCGATCAGCGACGCGCCGAGAATGGACAGTCCCAACGCCCAAGCCACCAGCGCGGGCGTCACTCGCGCCGGGAGCGCGATCGTCACGGCTTCCGTCGCCGCGCCGCCCGGCAAAAAATGCGGCGAGGGCGCAAGTTCCCAGGGCACTGGCACGGTGACCATCGTGTGGCTTAACCCCCACGTCGCCAGCGCGGCGAACGACAAGCCCACGAGGCCGCCCACCAGCGCGAGCACCAACGTTTCACTCCAAAGTTGCATCATCACGTTGCGCTGCCGCCAGCCGACCGCACGCATGATCGCCACGTCGCGGCGCCGTTCCCAGATGCCGGAGGCGACGCCGCGCAAGAGTAGCGCGGCGGCGAAGAGAAACGCGATCAAGCCGACGAGCAAGCCGAAGCGATCAATCAAGGCGAAGAGCGAGCCGAGTTCGGCGGCGAACGACTGCCCGGAAGAGACGATGGCTTGCTGACCCAGAATCGTCTTGACGCGTGACGCGACCTCTTCGACGCGCGCCTGGTCGGTCTTGAGAAAGAGCAGGTTCGCATCGTCGGGCCGGATGTCAAACACCGAGCGCACTTGCGGCGCGGCATTCGCCAGGGCGCGCGCGTCGGCTAGCGGGAGGTAGAGGTTCGCGTTCGCCAACTGTCCCGCGCGCGACGTATCCACCAATCCGACGAGGGTGAACGATTCGCCGTCCAGCGAGACGACACTGCCCAGACCCAATTTGTTTTCCTGGGCGTAGGTCGTGTCGGCCACCGCGACGGCGTGGTCGCCCGGCTGCAAGAACCGCCCCACCGTAATCGATGCTCGGAGGCGCCCCGGCCCGATCGTATCCGCCGGATCCAAGCCCAAGCCGGCGACGAACCCATTCGGCTCGAACGACCAAAAGAACAGCGTCTGGGCGACGGCTTGCACGCCCGGCACTTGACGGATCTGATCGATCTCGCCGCGATGAATGGGCGCGGTCGAGTGCGGAAAGACCATGCCCTCGAATTTATCGGGGACCGTGCCCTGCCGCTGCGCGGTCAGGTCGGCGCCCACCTCGACCAACGGGGCGCGCGCCGCTTGGCGATAACCATCGGCGTAGGCTTGCAAACTCACAAAGAGTGCCACGCCCAGCGCGATGCTCAACACCGCGGTGAGGGTGCGGGCGGGCCGATGGCGCAATTCACTCCACAGATAGTTCAACGACATACTCCTCTTTCGATTTGACCTGTTTCTGGAACACGCTCAGCATAGCACGAACTTGTAAGGATTTGGTGAGGATCGGACGGGGATTTTGTATAGATTACCCCGAGGGGATGAGAGACTCACGCGGAAGACTCGCTGGACGGCGGCGGTCGTTTGGCATTGCGTAACAGCGCGCACACGCGCGCGGCGATTTCGGCGCGGCTGATGGAGCCGACTTGATAGTCGTCTACGCCCGCGGCAAAGGCTTCCAACATCTTGGCTCGATCCTCTTCCGGCACCAGCGCCAAAAGCAGTGCCTTAGCGCTCCGCAGCGCGCGATACAGATTGAGGTCCGCCGTACCAGACACGATGACAACTTGCGGAGCTTCTTGATCCAACGCTGCGAGCGCACCCATCGCTTCCACCACAGGAATCGTTTGGGCTCGACCTGAGCCAGACGCTCTGAACAGCCGCCGACGAAACTGAATCACACAGAAGGTGAACGATGGTAACTCGGAAATTGAAAATCAATCGTGCGCCTGTCCTCACGCTCTGGGCAGTTGTGGTGGCCGAGCATTTGGGCTA
>DAIDTM010000638.1 GCA_027457205.1 Anaerolineae bacterium
ATTCAAATCTTGCCGATGTCGTGCAGCAGCGCGCCAATCTCCAGAATCTCGATCTGCTCGCGCGACCAGCCCAGTTCGCGCGCGGTTTCGATTGCCAGTTGGGTCACACGACCGGTATGACCGCGCGTGTACTGGTCGCGCGCCTCAACCGCATTGGCGATGAGGCGGACGGTATCCGCAAACGTGTTCCTCAGATCGGTGTACAGCTGCGCGTTCTTCAGCGCGATCGCACCCTGCAGCGCAAATGCGGCGAGCAAGTCCCGGTCTTCCTCGTCGAACGGCACGCCGCTCGTCTTGTTCATCACTTCGACCACGCCGATCGCGCGGCTGGTATCCATCAGCGGCACGCACAACAACGCCTGCGTCGTGAGCGCGGTGCTCGCGTCCACTTCGCCATAATGACGCGGGTCGGCTTTAGCATGATTGACGATGAGCGGCGCGCCGGTTTGCGCCACCGCGCCGGCAATGCCCGCGCCGGGCGGCAACCGCGTGCCGATCAATTTCGATTCCGCCGGTCCCACCACGACCTTGAAAACGAGTTCGCTGGTTTCCGGATCGACCATCAGCAGCGAACCGGCTTGGCAGCCGAGCAACTCGACCGCCCGGTCGATGATCGAGCGGAGCACCACGTCCACCTGAAGACTCGCCATCAGATTCTGGCTGATCTCCACAAAGTTTTTGAGCTGGACCGCGCGCCGCTGCATTTTTCGATAACAGCGCGCATTCTGCAGCGCGGCGCTGGCGGGCGCGCAGAATTCGCGAATAAGGCGCGCGTCGTCGTGGGTCAAATCCGGCGATCCGACGCGCCGAATCAGAATGAGGATGCCCAGCATTTCCGGCTCATCGCACGCGCACGGATGGTGGAGCGGCGCGCACAGCACCGACGCGAGCTGGTCTTTCGGCAGGAACGCCGGACATTCCGCGATCTGGGCGCGACTGGTGAGCAGCAACAGTCCGAGCTGCCGCGCCACGAGTCCCACCGCGCCTTCGTCGGGCTTGATGCGCGTCCGCGCTGCTACCGCGTCCGGGAAATTTGGCGCGGCTGCCACGTAGAGATCGTCTGAAACGTCGTCGACCATCATCAACACGCCGTCATCGGCGCGCGCCAGTTGAATCGCCGCGTCGAGCGTTTCTTTGAGCAGCGGCTCCCATTCGAGCGTCGCGTTCAGGCGCGTCGTCGCGCTGTGCAGCGCGGCAAGTTCGGCGTACCCCAGCGGCAGTTCATCGATGTTCTTGGGCTTGATCGATTCGGGCGGGGAAATCGGTTCCGGATATGTGTCGATCGGAAAGGACTTGGGATCAGGGGAGGGTTTCTCTGGCATACGGCACTCTGACAACTGCCGGCGCGGGATCACACCTGGACGATTTGGTTCGCGCCGGTACGCCGCGCGGCGCGCTGCGCTTCCTTCGTCATATTCAGCAGATCGAAAATCGACGCGCAATTATCGCGCGGATACGAACATACGCCCAGCGTCGCGGTGACGCGCACCGCGCCTTGCGCGTCCGATAGATGGATCGAACCGACGCCGGCGCGCAAGCGTTCCGCCGCATTCTTTGCGCCCGTGCGATCGGTCATCAGCAGCAACAGCGCGAAAGAATCCCCTTCATAGCGTCCCACCAGATCGATGGAGCGCATCGTGTTGCGGCACACGGTGGCGATATGGCGCAGCACCAAATCGCCAAACTCCTCTCCGCCGCGCGCGTTAATATCGTGCATCCCATCCACATCGACCACGATCGCGCTGACGGGTTGGTTATAGCGCCAACTCCGCCGAAATTCGCGTTCGGCGAGATCGAGAAAAACGTTGGGCTTGAGCGCGCCCGTGAGCGGATCGATCGGCGAGAGGCGTTTGTTCTCGTCGTCCAACCGCGACAATTGGATGGCGAGCGCGCCTTGCGCCGCAAAGGTCTCCAACCAGGCAACGCTGGCGGGATCGACGGGATGGTTGGGGAGCGGATACGCAACCAGAACGCCCAACACTTGCCCGCGCAAGAGCAGCGGCGTGCCGATAAAACCTTTCGGCGCTTCGCTCGCAAACGCCGGCTCATAATCGACGAGCGTGCGGCGCTCGGTCGCGACGCGCCACGCGAACGCATCGCCGACGTGCCGAACGAAATCGCGCGCGGCGGAGGTCTGATCGCCAAATCCAATCGCGTCGTGCAATTGCAAGCCGCTTTCAGAATCGGCAAGCAAGAGAACAGCATGGACGGCATGCACGGTATCGGCGCACGCCTGGAGCAACAGCTGGATCGATTCCGGCAAGGTACCATACGGAATGGCTT
>DAIDTM010000639.1 GCA_027457205.1 Anaerolineae bacterium
GCCAGCCGAAGACTTGTCGCAGATGTCTGGCGTGATCTCACCCGAACACCTGACTCGCAAGGGGGCGGTACCGGACTTGGCGCAGTATCAGCAGTTGACCTTGATGGGGGGGTCGGCATGGAAACTGAACTGCTGATCCAGACGCACTGCAAGCGCCTCAAACGGCCGATCGTGGCACGGCACTATCGGAAATTCGCCCAGGAGGCGGCGCAAGCCAATCAACCCTATGAGCCATATCTCCTGGCGCTGCTGGAACAGGAAGCCTTGCAGCGCGAGGCGAATCAAGAACGCCGCCGGATTCAAGCCGCCCATTTTCCGGTCATGCGCACGTTCGATACGTTCGACTTCGCCGCGGTGCCAACGTTGAACAAGGCAAAAATCCTGGAGCTGGCACGCGGAGAATACCTCACCCAGTGCGAAAACATTCTGTTCGTCGGCGAGATTGGAACGGGCAAGACCCATCTCGCGACGGCGCTCGGACTGGCCGCGTGTCGGCAAGCCAAGCGCGTGCGTTTCTACACTGCCGCCGGACTCGTCAACGAATTGACCGAAGCACGGGACGAGCGGCGGCTGCTCCACCTCCAAACGCAGTTGCTGAAACAAGACTTGATCGTGTTAGACGAAGTGGGCTTTGTGCCGTTCAGCACCCAGGGCAGCCAGCTCTTGTTCCAGTTTTGTAGCGAACGCTATCAGCGCGGTTCGATGATCTTGACCACCAATTTGGAATTTGCCAAATGGACCGAGGTCTTCGGGGATGCTCAGATGACGGGCGCGCTGTTAGATCGGATCACTCACCATTGCCACATCATCGAATGTCACGGCGAGAGTTATCGCTTCAAGCAAAGTCTGAAGACCCAGCATGGTTCGTGAGCAACGGCCCAGGCGGTCTGTGCGCGAATCACGTGCCGTCTTGCCGCGCCGCGGTCCTGGCTCTGCCCGCACGCGCAGCCCTCCGCAGGATGAACCCTGAACGATCCGGCAGTCTGTGGATGCTGATGGACAACTGAAAACCCCAGTTGCCCACACCACCCACAGACCCTACGACGACGGCGGCTACCGCGGCGCTCGGCTTCGCGGTGCGGATCGTTCCGCTACAAGATCACCCGCCGGTAGAGCAAGTCTGCTGACCTTAACCATTGATTAGGTGGCTCTCTTTTCGATTATCGCGGTGGCTCTGTTTTCGGTTATCGCGACTTGTGCCACAGCGAACAAATGGCTCTCTTTTCGGTTATCGCGTGGCTCTGTTTTCGGTTGACAAAAACATCCGCCAGCCAAATCCCCTACAAGAAACGCACGACGACTTGCGCCGCACGTCGCGTCTGTGCTACAATGCCGCCAATACGCCGACTGCTGCCGACACGCGCGTGGTTCCCAACAGAGTTGCAAGGTTCAACATATTCGGCGTGGCACGCGTATGTTAGGCGGGTTGGATCAGAAGGGAAATTGTTCCAATGCCGAATCGTCTCATTCAAGAGACCAGTCCGTATTTACTCGAACACGCGCATAATCCCGTCGATTGGTATCCGTGGGGAAGCGAGGCGTTGGAAAAGGCGCGCGCGGAAGACAAACCGATTTTTCTCAGCATCGGTTACGCCGCGTGTCACTGGTGTCATGTGATGGCGCATGAGTCATTTGAGGACAACGATACGGCGAAGTTGCTGAATGAAAATTTCGTTCCGATCAAGGTTGACCGCGAAGAGCGGCCCGACCTCGATTCGATTTACATGAATGCGGTCGTTGCCATGACGGGGCAAGGCGGCTGGCCCATGAGTATCTTTCTCACACCCGACGGTGTGCCCTTTTATGGGGGCACATATTTTCCGAAAACATCGCGTTACGGAATGTCTGCATTTTCCGATTTGTTGCGCGCGATTAGCGTCGCCTGGAAAAATCGGCGTGCGGAATTGTTGGCAGGCGGCGAACGCATCCTCCAAGCAATCAATACCGATTCGCTTCAGACCCAGGATGCGCCATTGCAAGCACAATCACTCGATCAAGCGATTGCGGGCATTCAACAATCGTTCGACTGGGATAATGGGGGCTGGGGTGGTGCCCCCAAATTTCCGCAGCCAATGACACTCGAGTTTTTGATGCGCCGCCAAGCCGCGACACGCGATGAACTCTTGCTCAAGATGATCATCAAAGCGCTTGATGCAATGGCGCGTGGTGGAATATATGACCAACTGGGCGGTGGTTTTCATCGTTACGCAACGGATGAGATTTGGCTTGTCCCCCACTTTGAGCGGATGACTTATGATAATGCGCAGCTCGCGCGCGTGTATCTGCACGCGTGGCAAATTACGCACAACGATTATTATCGCCGCATCGCGGAAGAGACGCTCGATTACATTGCTCGCGAGATGACCCACGCGCGGGGAGGCTTTTTCTCCAGCACCGATGCCGATTCGGAAGGACACGAAGGAAAATTCTTCGTTTGGACGCCGGATGAAATCCACGCCGCGTTGGGTGCTTCGGGACTGTTGATTGTCTCCAACAAACCGACCACAGATGCGAACGACGCGCAAATATTCATGGACGCCTATGGTGTGACCGCGCGAGGAAACTTTGAGGAGAAAAATATCTTGCATGTCGCGCGGGATCGCGATGTCATTGCGGCGATGTACCATCTCGACGAGTCCGAAGTTGAGCGACGCTTGAACGAAGCACGGCGCAAATTATTCCTAGCCCGCGAACAACGCATCAAACCCGCACGGGATGAAAAAGTGCTCACGAGCTGGAACGGGTTGATGCTCGCCGCGTTCGCCGAAGCCGCACGTGCATTCGGTCGCGACGACTATCGCGCGCTGGCAGAACGCAACGCCGATTTTATTCTCACCGAACTGCGCGATAGCAACGGTCGCTTGCGCCATTCGTGGAAAGATGGGGACGCACGCATCGGCGGATTTTTGGAAGACTATGCCAATTTGATCGAAGGTTTGCTGACGTTGTATCAAACCACTTTTGACGAGCGCTGGTTCATCGCCGCGCGCGAACTCGCGGACACAATGCTCGAACTTTTCTCCGACCCGCGCGGCGGATTTTACGATACGAGCCGCGAGGCAGAACAACTTGTGACGCGACCGAAAGATGTCCAAGACAATGCCGTCCCATCTGGCAACGCGATGGCGGCAACGGTGTTGCTCAAGCTCGGTGCGTACACTGGCGAGAGCCGTTACACGGACGAGGCAGAACGTGCCCTCAAAATGATTCAAGTAGTCTTGGCTCAGGCGCCACTCGGTTTCGCCCAATGGCTCATTGCGCTCGATTTCGCTACGAGTCCAACGCGCGAGATTGCGATTGTTGGCGAACGCACCGACGCGCAAAAATTGTTGGAGAGTGTCTTTCGCGAATATCGTCCGCATCAAGTGGTTGCGTTTGCCCCGCCAAACCAGGCATCCCAGGTTCCACTGCTTCGCGGACGCGCGCAACAAGATGGACATGCGACGGCGTATGTGTGCCAGCATTTCACGTGCCAGCAGCCAGTGACCGAGCCGGATGCCCTGGCGGCTCAGTTGAACGGTTGACGTTTTTAGAAAGCATCTGTGTAGGTTTCCACGCGAGCGCTTTAAGGTAAGGGCACTGATGGAGAATATTGTTCTAGCCCCTGGAGCGCCTTGCTTTGTTCTGGCGTGTGGTTGTCAGATCAAACGGTTCGGGTTGCAGCACGATAAAACTAGCGTTATTGGGTTGCGCATTTAGAAAAGATGCTGTACGACAACGCGCAGCTCGCGCGCGTCTACCTACACGCATGGCAAATCACACGCGATGATTTCTATCGGCGCGTGGCGGAGCAGACGCTCGATTACATTGTCCGCGAGATGACGTATCCCGCCGGCGGATTTTATTCCACGCAGGAGCCGATTCGGAAGGGCACGAGGGCAAGTTCTTCGTCTGGACGCCGGACGAAATTCGCGCGGTGCTGGGCGTGGACGCGCCGCTGTTCATCGACGCGTACGGCGTAACGGAACACGGAAACTTTGAGGGCAAGAACATTCTGTTCGCCGCGCGCGACGTAGATGTCCTCGCGGCGATGCGCAAGATTTCGGCGGCAGACGTGGAAGCGCAGCTCGCCGCGGCGCGGCAAAAATTGTTCGACGCGCGCGAGCAGCGCGTGAAACCAGCGCGCGACGAAAAGGTGTTGACCGGCTGGAACGGCTTGATGCTCGCCGCGTTTGCGGAAGCCGCGCGCGTCTTCCAGCGCGACGATTATCGCGCGGTCGCCGAGCGCAACGCCGAGTTCTTGCTCCGTGCGCTACGTGGTGCGGATGGACGGTTGCGTCGTTCATGGAAAGATGGCGCGGCGCGGCTGAACGGTTACCTGGAAGATTACGCCAATCTCGCCGAGGGCTTGCTCACGCTGTACGAAACGACGTTCGACGCGCGCTGGTTCGTCGCGGCGCGCGAACTTGCCGACGCGATGCTCGCGCATTTCGCGGATCCGCGCGGCGGCTTTTTCGATACGAGCGACGATCACGAAACGTTGGTGACGCGTCCCAAAGACGTGCAGGACAATGCCGTGCCGTCCGGCAACGCGATGGCGACGATGGTGCTGTTGCAACTTGGCGCGTTCACCGGCGACGCACGCGATGCGGATGCCGCGGAGCGCGCGCTCCGCGGCATTCAACGCGCGCTCAGCGCCGCGCCGCTGGGCTTCGCGCAGTGGCTTTGCGCGCTCGATTTCGCGCTGGGGCAGCCGAAAGAGATCGCGATCATCGGCGCGGGTACGGGCGCGGAGTCGCTGATCGATGTTGTTCAGCGCGAGTATCGCCCCAACCAAGTGATCGCAGTGGCGCGCCACGCGGGCGAATCGCCGATTCCACTTTTGCAGGGCAGGGCGCAAATTAACGGACGCGCGACGGCGTACGTTTGTCGGAATTTCAGTTGTCAGATGCCGGTGAATGATCCCGACGCGTTGGCAGGGCAACTCTAGAGGTAGCGTCACATTCAATCGTGGTGAGCGTTTTTTGCCACAGATGCACACAATAGATTTCGTGAAATTCCGTGTGGTTCTGTGGTAAATCGATTCTCTACGGTGAAGTGGGGTGCTACCACTCTAGACGCGCCTTGAGATTTCTATAGGTTTATTCCCCGCCCGAGTCAAAAATCTCACCCAATCGCCATTTTATTTTGACCTTTCTTAGACCCACATTCGATATTCTACAGTGGGTCGTCTCGCCGGAAAATTTTCTATCCTCTCTATTCGCGCTTGGCTCGCGCAATCGCCCAAATCGGATACTTGACAGTGGAACGATCCGCGGCTAAAATGGCGAAAAATTTTCGATAGCTTTTGGTAGTTTTGAACACATTTTTCGGTAGATTTCTGCGGTAAATTCCCCGACCGAGAATATCGCTCGTCTCAGCCGGGTGAGCAGCGTATGACGGGAGTCTTTAGTGGAATCAGCTATCCTGATGGTGGGATTGAATCACGCAACCGCGCCGGTTCACGTGCGGGAACAAATCGCATCGGCGCATTGCATCCGCGAGGAAGCGTTAGGGCAGTTAAGCGCGCCGCTGGATGG